>NZ_KV804739.1:0-1961 GCF_001811425.1 Peptoniphilus sp. HMSC062D09
AGAGAAAATGAAAAAAGAAAAGGAAAATAAGGGCTTATCAGAAGACATGAAGAAGGAAATGGATAAGCTGAATAAAAAGATGAAAGAGCTTGAGGAAAAGGCAAATGAAGCAAACAAGGCTCCCGTAATATCTAATCCGCCTGCACTGAACAGTCCTATTTCCGGAATTAAGAAAAACTCAGGCATTTCAAATCAAACACCTGTAAACAACACAGGAAAAAGCACAACTACACAGGCGAGTTCAGAAAATACTGTAAAAGATACAAGTAATTCTGAAACGAAAGAGAAAGATATTCGCTATCCTAATAAGCTGACACCGAAAGCTCCTGCCAATAACAATCAGGATTCATCTATGGACACTGCAAGTAAGACTGTAAATACCAATAAGGGAGTAGCTTCTGCTCCGTCAAAGGCAAGAGGAACCGTTACGGAAAATAAGGACAATGCGAATAAGGACTATCCTATTCATCACGGGGATAGCGGTGATAACAAAGAAACAGATCTGTATTCTGCTGATGCAAGACAGTTTATTACCTTTCAAACGAAAAACGGTAAGACCTTTCATCTCATCATCAACCACGATGAGACACAAGAAAATGTAATGCTTTTAACGGAAGTATCTGAAGATGATCTTCTAAATATGGTTGAAAAGAAAGAAGCTCCGAAGCAGGAGATTAGCAAAGAGGAGCCAACTAAGGAAGAAGTAAAGCCTGAGAAAAAAGAAGAAAAGAGTAATTTAGGAACATACATTATTATGCTTCTTGTTATAGGCGGAGCATTAGGAGCGGGTTATTACTTTAAGGTCGTAAAAAAGAAAGAGGATAAGGAGCTTGAAGCATTAGAGGAAGAAGATGATGATTTCTTTTCGGAAGCAGAAAGTGAGGAAGAAATAGGAGAAGCAGAAGAAACAGAAGCTTATGATGAAGAATAAATGCACCTTAAAATATATTGTTATGGGTGCAAACGCAGGGCGGGAGAGTAAAATCTTTTGCCCTTTTACAATGAAAGCAGGAGGAAAAATATACATGGAACATATACTTGTGATAGCAGAAAAACCGAGTGTAGCTATATCAATTGCAAAGGTAATAGGAGCTACAAAAAAGAAAGATGGATACTATGAGGGAAATGGATATAAGGTATCTTGGTGCGTAGGTCATCTAATTCAGATGGCAAATCCGGACGCTTATGATGAAAAATACGCTAAGTGGAATATATCGGATTTACCGATTATTCCGAAGCAGTACAAATTTGAAGTGGCAAAGGCTACAAAAAAGCAGTTCAATATCCTTAAAAAACTGATGAATGATAAGGAGATTGATACAGTTATCAATGCGTGCGATGCGGGAAGAGAAGGAGAAAGTATTTTTCGACTGGTATATAACGAAGCTAAATGCAAAAAGAAAATGCAACGTCTTTGGATTTCGTCAATGGAAGATAGTGCTATCAAAGAGGGATTTTCCAATCTAAAGAATGGTGAAGATTACGATAAGCTCTTTGAATCGGCACAGGCAAGAGCTATTGCAGACTGGCTTGTCGGAATGAATATCAGTAGGCTCTATTCTTGCCTGTATAAGCAAAATTACAGTGTCGGGAGAGTGCAAACCCCAACACTTTACATGATTGTAAAAAGAGATGAAGAAATAAGTAATTTTAAGAAAGAAAAATACTACACCGTAGAGCTTTCTATGAACGGCTTTACATTATCGACAGACAAAATTGGTGATGAAATAACCGCAGAGCAGCTTATTAATTTAATAGGCGATAATATTGAAATAACTGATGTCATTCAAAAAGAAAAGGTTACAAAGCCGGATTTACCCTTTGATCTAACAACACTTCAAAGAGAGTGTAATAAATATTTTGGATATTCAGCAAAGCAGACGCTTGATTATGCTCAAAGCCTGTATGAAAAGAAACTAATTACCTATCCGAGAACAGACAGCAGATGCTTAACGGAAGAT
>NZ_KV804740.1:0-18315 GCF_001811425.1 Peptoniphilus sp. HMSC062D09
TAGGTCCAACTTTATGGGGTCACAACATTTTAGCTCTAGTAATGTTAGTTGGCATAATGCCATTCAATGTCTTTGCTGATGGATCAAGAAAAGTAGAAATTGAACTTAGTAACATTGAAAAAGCAGCGTTTGAAAAACAAAATGAAGTTGGATTTACTGCTGATAAGGACAATTTAGACGTAAACACATTTCTGCAAATAACTGAAGACAAAGACGATACAAATGTACTCAAGATAACAAGTGATAAATTTGGATCTGGTGGCATTTTAGGATTTTCCTACAAAGAATATATGGGAAAAGCCATGGGTATGTGGGTTCCGGATCGTTGGAACGATGAAGACGAAGAAAAGTTAGACAAGATATATGGAGATGATTGGCAAGCTAAGGATAAGTTTAAAAAGGATCAACTGGATAAAGCTACAAAAGAATGGAATAATACCGATTGGGATCTTGAAAATTCTTATTATGAACTCAAAGTTAAATTACCTAAAAATATGGAATTTAACAAAGACGAAATTAAAGCGCAATGGTCTGAAGACAGTTTTCTTACACAATTATATGATCCACAAGAAGCTATTATTGATGGCAATACTCTTATATTTAGAGCTAAATTTAAAACATTACAAACAGATATAGCTTTAAATACGGACTCTGAAAATTGGAACAAACCAGTTTTAAATGTAGACATTCCAATGACAATCCATTATAAAAAGGGCGATACAATTATGGATTATGTTCCAGAAGTAGAACAAAATTTAAGACTAGTTGACAAATCTAAGGCCATTCAAGTAGATGGCAAAGGAATACTTGGATTTTTTGGTGTATTAAATCCTATCGATTTATCTGAATACCCAAAAGATTTTAATGGATTCCCAATAAATCAAAAACTAGATGGAGATATTTTAGGAAATAAAACCGAAACTGAAAGTAATAATTATTTTTCTGTCAACAAAGACGAAAAATTTGATGTTACTACTAAATTAAATGTTCAAAAAATCAAAGATACAGTTTCAAACCCTGGTGGAGAAGTTGATCTTGATTTAATTATTAATGAACACCCAATTTTTAGATTTTGGCCAGCACTTGATTTAGGAAGTGTTTTTTCATGTACTTTAAGATTTCCAAAAGAAATCATAGTTCCTGAAGATATAAATGAATCTTCACTAGAATTACTTGGCTCACAAAATGTTTATTACATTTCAAAAGTTGAAAGAAGTACTGATCCTGAAACTGGAGAAACTTTGCTGAAAATTGAAATGCCTTTGACTGAAGAAGCAAAGAAAAAGATGCCTTCTTTATACGATTTAAGTAATACTGTTGGGTCTGTGGATTCTAATTTTTATATAAATATTCCCGGACTAAAATTATCTGATGAAGCTGTTGAAGGAGAAAAATACACTGTTAAAGGACAACTAGGTGGAAAGGTATTTTTCAGAACTATTACAGATGTAGACGATTGGGTAGCATCTGAGTATAAAGAGGAATTGCGTGAAAAATTTGGTGAAGATGTTGTAGTACAAGATGATACTTGGAAAAATGTTACTCACTTTAATGAAGAAGATTCAAATGTTAATGAGGCAATTGATTATATGTTAGATAATCATCCTGAAATATTTGGAGAAGTTATACCGAATCTTTTAAAAGATGCACAACTAAGAAGAAGATATGACACAAATATATATTTTCTTTTTGTAAATTGGAAGGCTATCCAAGAAGAAGGTGGAAGAGATTTTCTTTATTCACAAGAAGGTGGAGACTTAGAAGATATAACATTTACAATTTTGTGTTCTAAAAAAGCAGAACCAATTCCTACACCAGAACCAGAACCAACTCCTATACCTGAACCTGAAGTTACACCACTAAAGATTCACGAATATGTAGAAACTATTCCTGTTTATGCATCTGTTGACAAGAAGGTAGTTGATAAAGAGGTTATTAACTCTCACGATCAATATATCTTCGGATATCCAGATGATACTATTAGGCCAGATGGAGATATGACAAGAGCCGAAGCAATTGCAGTAGTTGCAAGACTTCAAAAACTTGATTTGAGCGACAAGTCTTCTAAGATTTATAAAGACACTAAGGCAGATATGTGGTACAACGGTGCTATTAACGCTGCATTTAGAGAAGGTTATTTATTAGAAAAAGAAGGCGAAAATATTAGACCTAACGACAAGATCACTAGAGCAGAACTTGCTGAGTTAATTAGTCATATTGACAAGAAAAACAATGCTATTGCTCCATTTGATGATGTGAAAGGTCACAAGTTTGAAGCTGCAATTAACCAAGCTTATGGCAATGAAAGAATTAAGGGTTATCCAGATGGAACATTCAAACCAGACAATACTATTACAAGAGCAGAAGTTGCCACAATGTTAAATAAATTGTATGACAGATACCCTGACAAGAATTTCATTGATGCAAACCAAAATCTAGTTCACAATTACAAAGATATGTCTTATAAGGGACATTGGGGTTATTATGAACTTGTTGAAGCTTACCATAGCCACACTTATCTAAGATTAAAGGATAATATGGAAGAATGGAAAGTTATAATCAAATAATTTATAAATAGTTGCAAAAAAGGACTCTCGTGGGTCCTTTTTGTTTGTATTACGCAAAAACACCTCACAACTTTTTTAAGTCATGAGGTGTTTTTTTATTTTATCCTTGTATTTATATTTATTTCAAAGGAGTTTTCATCGAGAAAATCTTCCCGCATCTCCACAGCTTCTGTGAAATAAATTTCTGCCTCATCTAAAAAATAAATTGGGTGGATGCCGTCTGCCAACTTCAAGTCAGCATTTGTCCTCACATGGCCATAGGAAATTATTTCGCCCACTGCGTGATATTTTAAGATTAGAGTCTCGCCAAGTTTTTTCATGTAGCTTGGCTTTTTGTAGTCTATGGACATTTCAGCCAAGGTGGAAATTATTTTTTCACCTAAATTTAAATCATCTACTGCCTTTAATTTTTTCATAAATTCTTCTGTCTTGTAAGTATTTACATTTATCATGTAAGAGTCAAAGGAAAAAATCATTTTATCGCCTCACTTGTGGTAGGGGTGGTTATTTATTATTCTAAATGCCCTATAGATTTGCTCCATTAAAATAACTCGCATTAGTTTGTGGGGGAAGGTCATCTTTGAGAAACTTAGCTTGTAGTTTGCCCTTTTTAAAACTTCATCAGAGAGGCCAAGACTTCCGCCAATGACAAAAGTTATATTTGAGTAGCCGTCAATCATGAGGTCATTTATTTTATCTGCAAAGGCGACAGAGTCAAGGCTCTTTCCCTCAATGGCAAGGGCAATGACATAGGCACCATCTTTTATCTTTGATAAAATCTTCTCGCCCTCAATATTTTTTACCCTCTCTATGTCCTTTTCCGATAAATTTTCAGGGCAGGGTTCGTCCATAATTTCAAAAATGCTTAAATCGGCATAGGATTTAAGCATTTTTTTGTACTCATTTATAGCATCTTTAAAATAATTTTCCTTGATTTTGCCAAGTACGATTAAATTAATATTAATCATTTTAATTTTTTAACTTCTTCAAGAGCCTTTTCAAAGTTTACTTCGTTAGTTACTTCAGGAACATATTCAACATAAGCTACTTTTCCGTCCCTATCAACAATTACAACGCCACGAGCAAGAAGTTTAAATTCTTCAATCATGAAGCCATATTTTTCGCCAAATTCTCTGTATCTGTAGTCAGAAACTATGTCTGCATTTTCGATTCCCTTAACTGAACAGAATCTTTCTTGTGCAAAAGGAAGGTCAACAGTTACAGTTACGATTTTTACATCATCAGATAATTTTGTAGCTTCTTCGTTAAAAGTAGTTGCTTGAATTGCGCAAACTGGTGTGTCAATTGATGGTGCAACTGAATAAACTACGATTTTGCCCTTTAAGTCAGCTGAGTTAAAATCAGATAGATCTCTTTTAACTGCCTTAAATTCTGGAGCCATATCTCCAACTTTGATTTCTTTACCTTCTAAATTAACTTTATTTCCGCCAAATGTTATATCCATTGTAATTACCTCCAAAAAAAATATTTACTTTTAATTTACACTACATTTATATCCAATTATGATGAATTTTAACAAGGGATTGCAATAAAATTTAATTTTAACTAAAATGTAGGTAGGAAAAATTTTTCGAGTGAGAGAAATAAAAGAGGTATTTATGAAAAAACTTTTCGAGTGAGAGAAATAAAAGAGGTATTTATGAAAAAACTTTTAAAATCTTTACTCTTAGTTTTTGTAATTGGAATAATTGGGACATTTTTGTCAGCTTGCCAAGGAGACAATGAACTTCTTCCAGACAAAAAAATTTATAATGTTAATTGGACAATTGAGGACATTACAAGGATGGAGGATGGCAAAAAAGTAGATAATGATATGGCAATAAAGTTTGACAAGAAAAATTTTGTCATGACTGATAGAAATAATGCCATGGACTTTACTGGCACTTATAAATTAAAAAAGGCTGGCGCAGGCTATGAAGTAATAATGAAATTTGACGACTTAAAGGAGCCTGTGACGGGGATATATGGCATGAGAACTTATAAGGATAAAGAGCCTAAGCCTGATTTAGTATTTGACCACTGGGACACAAGGTATTCTTTTATAGGTGAGTATAAAGATAAATAAAAAGAACTGTTGGATTTGTTTTTCCAACAGTTTTTTCATGTCTATTAATTTTACAAAAATTATTTTTCCTTAAAAATTTTTAACATTATCTTTGTGGAGATGTAGAAGAGTATTAGGACTGCAAAAACTCCAGCGAGGCCCCAAAGCGCGACTTCTACTCCCTGCATAAATACTGTCATGTCCATTTTATCACTCCTACATAAACATTGGCACGAGGGCCAAGATCATTGAACCTGCAACTACTGAGCCAAGTTGTCCTGCCACATTTGCTGACATGGCTTGCATAAGGACAAAGTTAGTTGGGTCTTCTTTTGCCGCCATCATTTGCACAACTCTACCAGACATAGGAAAGGCTGAGATACCTGCTGCCCCAATCATTGGGTTGACCTTTGTCTTTAAAAATAAATTTAAAAACTTGGCAAAGAGAACGCCGCCTGCTGTGTCAAAGATGAAGGCAACAAGTCCCATGGCAAGAATCATAAGTGTGTGGATGTTTAAAAAGGCATCGGCAGACATAGTGCCACCAATTGTTATGCCCAGCAAAATTGTAACTAGGTTCGAAAGTTCATTTTGTGCAGAAGTTGAAAGCCTTTCAAGAACTCCGCAGACTCTGATTAAGTTTCCAAACATGAGAGCACCAATAAGGGCAACAGACATTGGAGCTATAATTCCAGCTATTACTGTTATGACAATTGGGAAGAGAATTTCAACTTTTTTAGGCACATGAACAGTGGTGTACTTCATCCTAATCTTTCTCTCTTTTTCTGTTGTGAGAAGTTTAATAACTGGTGGCTGAATAATTGGCACCAGAGACATATATGAATATGCAGCCACAGAAATTGGTCCAAGATAATTTGGCGCAAAGACCTTGGCAACATAAATTGAAGTAGGACCATCTGCAGCACCGATTATGCCAATTGATGCCGCTTCTGGTAGGGTAAACTTGCCTGTTGAAATTGCAAAAAGCATTGTGGCAAAAATTCCAAACTGCGCCGCTGCTCCAAAGAAGAGCATAAAGGGCGATGATATAAGTGGTTTAAAGTCAATCATGGCACCGACAGCTATGAAGATTAAAACGGGGAAGAGCTCAGTGGCAATCCCTGCCTTATATAAAATTGTCAAGAAACCTTCTTCGCCCACGGCTGATGATAGTGGAATATTAGAAATAATTGCTCCAAAACCAATGGGAAGAAGAAGTGAGGGTTCGTATTGCTTTTCAATGGCAAGATAAATTAAAATTCCGCCAATGATAAACATAATTATGTGTTTAACTTCGAGATTTAAAATTCCAGATAAAAGTGTTTCCATTTGACCTCCTTAATATTTTTACATGACAAGTAATATAACATAAAAGAGCCTAATATTCAATTCTTGCGGACAATAAAAAATACCAGAGAACAAACAAATCCTCTGATATTCAGTCCAACTTTATTTGGGAAATACATTCACTATATGGCTATATCTTCAAAAGTTAGAGCCATTGGCAACAAATACTTAACGATTGTTTTTACTTCTTCATTATTCTCATCTTTTTCATTAGCCTCATATTTAATAACATTTGCATATTCTGTAAATCCATTTTTTTGATAGAATGTGACTACTTTACCCTTTCCATTTTGGTTAGATACACTATCTAATATTATAGTTTTTACTCCTATTTGTTTATTTATATCTTTAATTTTGTCTAATGCGATTATCAATAACTCTTTTCCTGTAAATATATTTTTATATTTGTCGTTTTTTGCTATTTGACCAATCAAATAAACAGGTATATTATCTATATTTTTTGGGCTTTTACCTTTATATATCATTTTTTTCTTTTTTGATTTTGGAAGTTTACTTATATCTAAAACCTTCAATGCTATAGTGAAAAAACCTACCAAGTTAGTATCTAGATAAACAAAATATGTTCTTGATTTATGATGTTTTTCATCATCTATTGCTTTTTCGTTTAGATATTTTAAAACATCTTTATTTTTTGAACATTTAAAAGAGGACTCTATATATGTTCTAAAATTATCTTTTAAATCATCTAAGTCCTCTTGTTTTAAATTTCGCACTAATTCTTGTAATGATATTACTTTTTGCCCCATTCTCCTAATATCTCCCTTATACTTTGAGGGTCTGTTACTTCTTGATATGGATTTTTTTTGTAATCTTCAAGTGCTTTTTTTAATTCTTTTGTTGGCTTTGCATTTAACATTTTTTCATATTGGTCTTCTGTTATTTCTATTTTTCTAGTAAAACTTATTGTTGCCATAATTGTTACCCTCCTTTTACGTGTATTATATCATTATGGTTTAGTTGATTCAAATAAATTATTAGAGTTATAGTAATCTTACGGTTTAGATAATTCTACTTGTACGAAAGTTTACAACAAAATTTATTTACTTAAGTTCATAATTGATTAGAAAGCTTTTATGTGATAGTCTTTAGACAATAAAAATATTGTAAATTTTAGTGATACTAAAAGAACTTAGGGAAAATTAAAGGTTAGGAGGCTACTTTGAAAAAATATATTAATTTTATAATTGTACTCTTCCTTTTTCCGATTTTAAATTTAATCAGTTTAAAAATTTTGGGATACATCAATTGGAAAGTTCAAGTGACCTTTGATATAAAATATATGCTTATCTTAGCTCTTCTTAAAATTATAATGATTTTATTTTTGGGTTTTATGCTTGCCTATTTTTTTAATTTTGCAAGTAAGCTATCAAAAAAATCTGCTGGAATATTTTTCTTAATTGAAATTTTTGTACTGGTAATTTATATGGTAACAAAAAAATATTATTTACCTGAAAAATTTTTCTACCTCTATGATTTCAATGTCTTGTATTTTTTCTTGCTCCTAGGGGAAAATATTTTTTTACTTTTAAATAAAAAGTCATAAGTTTTTTAAAATTCAAAAAAATAAAAATTCAAAAAAGCTCTTCTCCTAAGGAAAAGAGCCTAATTTTTTGTCTTTAAATTTTAACTATTTTACATAAAATCTTTTACATCAACTTTGATACATTTCTTGCGTAGGCGATTGGGTCTTTTATGTCAAGACCTGCCACAAGTCTTGCGCCGTCGTAAAGTAATTCTGTATAAGTTTTAAATTCTTCTGAGTCCTTGTCCATGTCCTTTAATTTTTTAACGGCAGGGTGGTTTGGATTTATTTCCAAAACCTTGTCTGCCTTAAAGGCTTCGTTATTTGGCATGTGGCTAAGAGTCTTTTCCATTTCTATGGAGATTTCGCCCCTGCTTGACAAGTAAGCTGCGTCATCTTTTAGATTTGGATTTTCCTTTATTGATGAAACTTCGCCAGATAAAAGGTCCTTCATCTTCTTTACATAGTCGCCAAGATTTTTTTCGTCTTCTTCCTTAACTTCTGTTTCAGAAATTGACTTGAATTTCTTGCCATCGTACTCATCAAGCATTTTGATGACAAATTCGTCTATAGGGTCAGTTAGGGCAAGGACTTCAATGCCTTCTTCCATGAAGTGTTTTATTTGTGGAAGGTCCTTGACGGAATCAAGAGATGTGCCATTGGCGTAATAGATGAAGTCTTGGTCTGGTCCCATGTCCTTTCTGTATTCGTTAAAGGCCACATTCCCTCTCTTTGTTGTGTCATAGATAAATAGGTCTTTTAGCTTGTCCTTGTCGGCGCCAAAGTTTTCGTAGGCACCAGATTTTAAGCTTACGCCAAAGTTTTTGAAGAATTCTGCATATTTTTCCCTGTCATTTTTAAGAATTTTCCCAAGTTCCTCTAGGATTTTCTTTTCTATGTTTTTCTTTATAAGTTGAAGTTCGCGAGTTTTTTGTAGCATTTCACGAGAAATATTTAGGGAAATGTCTTCAGAGTCCACTACACCCTTGACGAAGTTCAAATAATCTGGAAGTAGGTCTTCGCATTTTTCCATGATTAAAACTCCGTTGGAATAAAGTTCAAGTCCGCCCTTTCTATCAGGGCTCAAGAAGTCAAAAGGTCTTCTTGATGGAATGTATAGGATGGCCTTAAAGGAAATCATGCCTTCCACGCTGATGTGAAGGTGGGCAAGGGGATCTTCAAAACCAAAGTGTCTTTGCCTAAAGAAGTTGTTGTAGTCTTCCTCCTTCAATTCATTTTTATTTTTTCTCCACATTGGAACAGAGGAGTTGAGGACATCATCTTCTCTATAGGATTCAAATTTTGGATCCTCTTCTGTGGAATCATCTGTTGGTCTTTTCTTTTCCACTTCCATCTTTATTGGATAGGAGATGTAGTTGGAGTAGTGGCTGACAAGATCTCTTATTTCGTATTCGTCAAGGTACTTGTCATAGTCCTCGTCTTTTGTGTTTTCCTTTAAGTGGATAGTCACTATTGTGCCGTGACCATCTTTTTCTCCATCAGAAATTGTGTAGCCCTTGGCACCCTTGGACTTCCAAAGGTGTGCCCCATCTTCCTTATAGGACCTTGTGAGGACAGTAATTTCATCTGCAACCATAAAGGCAGAGTAAAAGCCCACGCCAAATTGTCCAATTATTTCGTGGTCCTCATTTTTTTCATTTAGGTTTTTAAAATCAAGGGAACCAGACTTTGCTATTGTGCCTAAGTTTTTCACAAGTTCATCTTCAGTCATGCCTATGCCGTTATCTTCAATGCTAATAGTTCTCTTTTCCTTGTCAGGTCTAATTCTTATAAAATAATCTTCGTGGTTGAATTTCACCTTGTCGTCGTTAAGGGCGATGTAGTACATCTTGTCCATGGCGTCAGAGGCATTTGAAATTAACTCACGCAAAAATATTTCTTTATTTGTGTAAATGGAGTTGATCATTAAGTCCATTAGTCTTTCGGTTTCAGCATTGTATTTTTTATTTTTCATTTAATCACCTTTCTTCAATTTTATTTTTCTCAAAATTTTCAAAATTTTCAAAATTATTAGCACTCGATAAGTATGTTTGCTAATAATATATATCTTTTCATATAAATAGTCAAATTTTTATGAGATTTTTATTTTTTTACATAAAATTTTCTCAAAAAAATATTTTTTCGCCCTAAATTTAAAATTCCTCAAAAAATTTTTTACCGGCAAAAATTTATTTTTAAGAAAAATATATTAATTTTGTGAAATTTTTTTAAGCTCTAAAACAAGCTGATTTATCAAAATATTTTTAAGAAGACAAAAAATTTTTATGGGGAGAAATTAAATAAAATGGAATAATTAATTTAAAATAAACCTGCAATTGTTTTCAAATGTTTTCAATTGATGTATAATATAGTTGGTGTTTTAGAAGGGAGGAGAAATGTTTACTGAAGTAGAAACAGGCAATAGGATAAAAATTATTACAGGACACTTTGGCAGTGGAAAGACAGAGTTTGCAATTAACTATGCCTTGTACCTTAGAAGGTACTTTGATAAGGTTGCAGCAGTTGATCTTGATATTATTAATACATACTTTAGACTGAGAGAGAAAATGGATTTTTTAAGCGAGCACGGAGTGGAATCATTTTCATCTAGTATGCGTGAAAAAAATGCCTTGGATATACCAGCAGTTGATGCAGCAATTTTAAAACCGCTTGAAAATAAAAACTACAGAGCTGTATTAGATGTTGGCGGCAATCCTAAGGGTTCACTTTCTCTTGGCAGGTATAGAGATATTTTAAAAAGAGAGGGCTACGACCACTACTTTGTCATCAATAGAAATAGACCAGAGACTAAGGACTTTCAGTCTGTGAGAGATCTCATTGGACAAGTGGAAGGCCACTCACAAACCAAGGTGACGGGAATAATTAACACTACTCACTTTTTGAAGGAGACTAAAGCAGATGATCTCTTGTATGGCGATGAGCTTGCCAGAGAGGTTTCAGAGAAGTTAAATCTTCCCTATGTCTATGCAGTCTGCCTAAGAAGCATAGAGAAGGAAGTTAGGGCTTTAAATTTAGCAGCAGAAGTTTTTCCAATAGACTTATATTTTAGAGAAGATTGGATGTTATAGGAGGTAAATAATGGCTAAAGGAAGAGTTGAGTTTGAAAGCGACAGATGTAAGGGTTGTGGACTATGCGTAACTGTATGTCCTAAAAATGTAATTGAAATTGATGTGGACACTATCAACAAAAAGGGTTATGCACCTGCAATGGCAAAGAGACCAGAAGATTGTATTGCTTGCCAAAACTGTGCAATAACTTGTCCTGATTCAATTATTACAGTTTATAAAATTTCTTAAGGGGTGTTTACATGACAAAAGTACTTATGAAGGGAAACGAAGCAGTTGGTGCAGCAGCTATAGAAGCTGGTTGTAAATATTTTTTCGGTTATCCTATTACTCCTCAATCTGAAATTCCTGAATACTTATCAAGGGAACTTCCAAAGGTTGACGGATGTTTTTTACAAGCTGAGTCTGAAGTTGCAGCTATAAATATGCTTTATGGTGCTGCAGGAGCTGGAGCAAGAGTTATGACTTCATCTTCTTCTCCTGGAGTTTCACTAATGCAAGAAGGTATTTCTTATATGGCAGGGGCAGAACTTCCTTGCGTAATTGTAAATATGATGAGAGGCGGTCCAGGACTTGGATCTATTCAACCTTCTCAAACTGATTATTTCCAATCAACTAGAGGCGGCGGAAATGGTGACTACAGAACTATTACTTTGGCACCATCTTCTGTGCAAGAACTTGTAAATTTAATTGAACTTGGCTTTGACCTAGCAGACAAGTACAGAAATCCTGTCGTTATTATGAGTGACGGTGTACTTGGACAAATGATGGAACCAGTTGAATTTGGCATGCAAGAAAAAATGGATCTTCCTGAAAAAACTTGGGCAACAAGAGGCAAGGGAAAGAATCATGGCGAAAGAAATATTATAAACTCAATTTATCTTTCTGCTGATGAACTTGAAGAACACAACAAACACTTAATTGAAAAATATAGACAAGTTACTGAAAATGAAATTAGAGTAGAAGTTGATGGAATTGAAGATGCTGATTTAGTTATCAGTGCCTATGGAACTACTGCTAGAATTGCAAAGAGTGCAATTGAACACTTAAGAAAAGAAGGTCACAAAGTTGGTCTTATCCGTCCAATAACTTGCTGGCCATATCCTTATGAAGCTTTCAAGGGAATAAATCCAAATTGCAAAGACATTTTAGTTTGCGAAATGAACCAAGGTCAAATGACTGACGATGTCAAGATTGCAGTTGAAGGTAGACAAAAGGTTCACTTCTTTGGAAGACAAGGCGGCGTAATTCCAAATGTGGAAGAAATTAAAGAAGCTGCTCTTGAAGTTTTAGGAGGTCTCAAATAATGGAAAAAACTAATGAACAAGTTTTATATAAATATTCAGATGGTTTGACTAGAAATGAAACTCACTATTGTCCAGGATGTACTCACGGAGTTATCCACAAATTAGTGGCAGAATCCTTAGTTGAACTAGGAGTTTTAGACGATGCAATTGGAGTTGCACCAGTTGGTTGTGCAGTTCTTGCTTACAAATATTTTAACTGCGACATGCACGAAGCAGCTCACGGTAGAGCCCCTGCTGTTGCAACAGGAATAAAGAGAGTTCACCCAGATAACCTAGTATTCACTTACCAAGGCGATGGCGACTTGGCTTCTATTGGTACTGCAGAAATCGTTCAAGCAGCTCACAGAGGAGAAAATATTTCAACAATTTTCGTCAACAATGCAATTTATGGTATGACTGGTGGACAAATGGCACCAACAACACTAGTTGGTCAAGTTACAACAACTTCTCCTTACGGAAGAGACGAAGCTTGGTGTGGTAAGCCAATTAGAGTTTCTGAAATGCTTGCTACTATTGACGGAGCAAAATTTGTTGAAAGAGTTTCAGTTGACACTCCAGCAAATATTAGAAAGGCAAAGAAAGCTATTAAAGAATGTTTCAAATATCAACTTGAAGGCAAGGGCTTTGGAATTGTAGAAGTTTTATCATCTTGCCCAACAAACTGGGGACTTCCTCCTGCAGATGCACTTGCATGGCTTAGAGATAATATGATTCCATACTATCCACTTGGTAATTTTAGGAGGGGTGAATAATGGCTACTAGAGATATTATTGCTGCTGGATTTGGCGGACAAGGTATTATGGCAATGGGTCAACTTATAACTTATTCAGGAATGCTTGAAAACAAATTTGTTTCTTGGCTACCAAGTTATGGACCAGAAATGCGTGGAGGTTCTGCAAACTGCTCAGTAGTAGTTTCTGATGAACCTGTTGGCTCTCCAGTAATTTCACAAGCGACAGATGTAGTAGTTATGAACGAACCATCACTAGAAAAATTTGAACAATATGTTGCACCTGGCGGAAATTTATTCATAAACTCTTCCCTTGTTAAAAAAGCACCAACAAGAGATGACATAAATGTATTTTCTATTCCAGTAAATGACTTGGCAAATGAACTAGGAAATGCAAAAGTTGCCAACATGGTAATGCTTGGAGCCTTTTTGCAAGTAACTGAAACTGTAAAAGTTGAATCAGTTATAAAGGCCTTCACAAAAGTTTATGGCGACTCAAAGAAAAAACTACTTCCAATAAATGAAAGAGCAATAGCGACTGGACAAGAAGCAATTAAGGGAGCAGGCTGCGTTGGTGGAATTTGTCAAATCCTTCCAGAAAAGACTAATTCACAGGTTAAGAGCCACTACTCAAGACAAACTGCAGCAAGTGTTGAACTTAGCGGAACAGATCTTGAAAACATCGAATACCTAAAGACTATTAAAAAATATTCAGCAGAAGATGACGAAAAGATTTTCGACAACGAAATGTCAATTGTTGAAGAAGCACTTTCCATTGAAACAGAATCTATTAAGTTCTGCGACAAGGCTGCTGAAATGCTAAAGGGAGACGATGCAGGAGAAATCTTCGCATCACTTTCTCACCAATCAGAAGAACACATCTCTTACCTAAAGGGACTTAAGGAAACATTAAAATCTAAAGACGAAACTTCTCTTGCCGACAAGATCAAGGCAAAACTTACTAAGAGAGAAGATTACGATTGGGGCAAGGTTGACCCAGAAAAGGCAAGACTTGCACTTAATGTATTTGCAATAGCTAAGGACATCAAAAATTCTTCTATAGCTTTCTATGCTAAGGCTAAGGAAAAATCTATGGATGCCAATGCAAAGAAACTTTACGATGAACTTGAATATTGGGAAAATTTCCAACTAGAACAAGTTGCTGGTCAGTACGAAATTTACAAGGAAGAATGGTGGGCTGACCAAATGTTCTCAAAAATGTAATAAGATTTTTAAGAGGCACCTCAGGTGCTTCTTTTTTTGTAATTTTTTTTGTGAGAATTTGTGAGTGAGAAAATTTTTGAAATAAAAAAATTAATTTTGCGAGAAATTTTTTTTAAATTTTAGAAAATTTGTTGAGAGTAAAAAATAGACTTAGAAAAATTTATGAACTTTAAAAAAGTGAAGAATTTTAAATATAAAAGAGCCACAAAGAAATCTCTGTGGCTCACATATCAAATTTATTAAATTTTATGGAATATATTTTTTATTTTCCTTGCCCAATTTATACTGTGCCATTGTTGATACAACTGTGTAGACTAAAATTGATGCCAAGTTTGCAGTTACAGAGTCGTGGTCAAATCTTGGAGATACTTCTGCAATGTCAAAGCTCATTGGCTTTCCAGTTGAGAAGATGTGTTTTAAAAGTATGATTACTTTTTCTGGGTCAATTCCAAGAGCTTGTGGGGCAGAAACGCCTGGTGCAAAACTTGATGTGAAGCAGTCCATGCAAATTGTAATGTAAAGGTGGTCTTCTTCTGCAATGTATTCGTCAAGGTCGTGGACAATTTCGAAGAAGTTGCCATTTATCAAATCTTTTCCCAAAACATACTTAACGCCCAAGTTGTCAGCAGTCCTAAATAGGGCAAGAGTGTTGGAGTGTTTTTGAATGCCCATGACATAGTAGGCATAGTCTGTTCCCTTTTCACGAGTGTAGTCTGCAATTTGTCTAAACATTGTGCCACTTGTTCCATTTCCCTTTTCGTAAGGTCTAAGGTCAAAGTGGGCGTCAAAGTTTAATATGCCAAGTTTATTGTCTTCTTTGTCATCAAGGTAAGTTGAAAGTCCCTTGTAGTGACCAAAGGCAGTTTCGTGACCACCACCTAGTACCAATGGGAATAAATTTAATTCGAGAACTCTTTTTACAGCTTTAGCTAGTTCGTCTTGGCTTGCTTCAAGAGTTGTGTACTTACTTGTAACATTTCCGCAGTCAAAAATTTTAAGCTCTTTAGAAAATTGACATGGAAGTTTTGCAAGTTCCTTCCTTATGGCAGCTGGGCCTGCAGCAGCGCCAAATCTTCCCTTGTTAAGTTCAATGCCTTGGTCGGATTCAAATCCTATAATTCCAAAACCTAATTTGCCTTCGAAGGGAGTTAAGCTTTCATCGTTTAAGTCAAGTGGCTTAACCCATTGATGCCATCTAAAGGATTCGTAATCATTTTCGTCATCAACTCTACCTGACCATATTCCCATTTCTTGGGGACTGTAATAATTTATCATTTTACACCTCAGTTTACTTTATTCTTTGGAGTTTTTCCATTTTTAAAATCAATTAAATTGTCCTTTGAATTTTCGCCCATTTCAAGCCTTGCCTCAAAGGTTGCATTGCCAAGGTGAGGAGCGAGAATTACATTATCAAGGTCCATTAGTTTTTCATTAACTTTTGGCTCAAATTCATAGACATCAAGAGCAGCGCCTGCAATTTCCTTTTCTATAAGTGCATGGGCAAGAGCTTCTTCGTCAACTATTGGACCTCTTGACGCATTAATTAATATAGCAGATTTTTTCATCATTTCAAGTTCTTTTTTAGAAATCATGTGGCGAAGTTCTGGCACAAAGGCAGTGTGAAGACTTAAGAAGTCAGAATTTTTTATTACATCGTCCTTATCTCTATATTCTATGCCAAATTCCTTTTCGAAATCTTCCCTTCTTGTTCGTGAATAATAAATTACCTTCATTTCAAAAGCCTTGGCTCTCTTTGCAAGGTTCTTTCCTATATTGCCAAGACCAATTATGCCAAGAGTCTTGCCCTTTAATTGACTTCCAAGATAAAAAGTTGGTCTCCAGCCATAAAAGCCGCCTTCTCTTGTAACCTTGTCGCCAGATACAATTTTCCTTGCAGCAGCAAGCATAAGACCGAAGGCAAGCTCAGCAGTGGAGACAGCAGAGGCAGGAGCAGGTGCATTGGTAACAACAATTCCCTTTTCTCTTGCGTAAGATATGTCGATGTTGTCAAAGCCTGCGCCGTAGTTTGCAATAATTTTTAAGTCGCTTCCTGCCTCAATTACATCTTTATCGATTTTATCTGAAAGAGGACACAAGAGGGCATCTTGACCCTTAATCTTTTCAATAATTTCTTCTTTTTTAAGGGGCACATTGGAGTTGTGGTAAGTTATTTCAAAATTTTTATCTAGTTCCTCGTAAATTTCTTCTGGAATATTACTTGTAATCAATAATTTCATCTAATCACCTCATTACTTTTATTTTAACACATAGACAAAAAATAGTATAAGAGAAAAGAAAAAAGCAACAGGAAAACGTATTGACAAAAAAACAAGCAAATGTTATATTGAGCTAAAATAGAAAAGATGTTTCCAACGTTTCATATATAATGCAAATTATATTATATTGGATATTAGGAGTTAAAGAAGATTACTCTATATACTAATCTTTTAAAATTAAGGCGAGCTTTATGAAAGAAAAAGTTAAAAATCTGATGTTAAATCCTGCTAAGCAGATAAAAATAATAGCATCTTTTTTTATAGTTATGTTATTTATAAAACCGTATGTCGATACTAGCTTTATATTATCTTTGATTGATGAGGTTATATTGATGTATTTTATAATTAATTTTGTATTTCTTTTTGTAAATAAAAATAAAGTAGGCAAAGAATTAAAAAAGAAATTGACAGAAGTTGTTGTTTTGGCATTACCATATGTAATTGGACGTTTAATCTCAATAGTAATAATTACTATTATAAAAGTTTTATAATTTAAAAGTTAAAAACATAAGTTACCTAGTTTTTTTCAAATTGTTGAGAATATAATGTCTTTTATGGGTCTAGTTTTATTTATCTATACTATCTATAAAAATATTACTACTTTTAAAAGAAAAAAATGATATTTAAGAAGTTGGGAATTTTCCTAACTTCTTTTTTAGCTTCAAAAATCTTATAAACTCCTATATAATATATAAAGTTAAGAGGTGATTAGGTGGAAAATAATGAAAATAAATTGGGGACTATGTCAATCCCAAAACTTTTATTTCAAGTATCTTTTCCCATTGTAGTTTCCATGTTTATTCAGTCCATGTATAACTTGGTGGACTCTTATTACATAGGAAAGATTAACGAAGATGCCTTCACAGCAATTTCCATTGCCTTTCCCATTCAAAATATAATGATAGGAATAGCAGTGGGAACGGGCGTTGGTATGAACTCTTTGATATCAAGGTACTTGGGAGAAAAAAATTATGAAAAATCAAATAGGACTGCCGAGACTGGTCTAGCCCTTGCCATAATTTATGGAATAATTTTATTAATTTTATCAAGATTTTTGCCAAGACCCTTCCTGTCAGCTCAGACCACTGATGAAAATATAATTGCCTATGGAATAGAATATCTTCAAATAGTAATGGGATTTTCCATGGGAGTTTTTATACAAATTTTTTTGGAGAGGACCTTGCAGTCTACAGGTAGGTCAATTTTTACCATGCTGACTCAACTTATTGGAGCAGTCTTAAATATAATACTTGACCCAATATTCATCTTTGGATATTTTGGTCTTCCTGCCATGGGAGTTAAGGGAGCGGCGATTGCAACTGTAATGGGACAAATTATTGGAGCTCTCTTTGGTTGCTTCTTCGAATATAAATTCAACGAAGAGATTACTATAAAGAAGCCAGTATTAGATTTAGACATAGTAAAGGGAATTTATGTAGTTGGAGTTCCTTCCATGATTACCATAACCATTCAGTCCTTTACAATTTATGTTCTAAATAAAATGTTATCTGCGATTTCAACTTCTGCCATTGCGGCGCTGGGTGCCTACTTTAAGGTGCAGTCCTTTGTCTTTATGCCAATCTTTGGCGTGAACAACGGACTTGTGCCAATAGTCGCCTACAATTATGGAGCGAAGAATAAAGATAGGATCATAAAAGCCATAAAGCTTGCCTTCATAACAGTGACTTTTATGATGATTTTTGTATCATCGATAATAATGATTTTCCCAAGAGAAATACTTGGTATATTCTCTGCTGGTGACAAGATGCTTGAAATAGGGATACCAATGCTAACGATTTGCGCCCTATCCTACATCTTTGCAGGAATATCAATAGTTGGGACAGCAGTCTTCCAAGCCTTTGGAAATGGAATTTTGACATTATTTGATTCTATTTTAAGACAGATTATTGTCCTCCTTCCAGTGGCTTACATTGCAGTAAAATTTTTCACAGTCAATGAAATATGGTGGGGCTATGTAATTGCAGAATTTGCATCCACACTTTTTGTAATTTATTTGATGAACACCTTTGTCAGAAAAAAATTAGAGCTTATTTAAGCCTTAAAAGTGGCTTAAATGTTGAAAAAATTTTAAATTTGAGGTATTATTAACTTAATTTAAAAAATCCTAGGAGGAATAGCATGGCTAAAGCAAAATTTGAAAGAAATAAA
>NZ_KV804741.1:0-391 GCF_001811425.1 Peptoniphilus sp. HMSC062D09
GGACTTACTGCACATTCCAAGCCTTTTACTCTCCATTGCAGAAGCTACCATTTCAAAGGTCTTTCCACTGCCTACTACATGGGCAAGCAAGGTGTTTCCTCCATAAAGACTTCTTGCTATGGCATTTCTTTGATGAGGTCTTAAGTCAATCTCCGTATTCATTCCCTCAAAGGAAAGATTGCTTCCGTCATATTCTCTGTTACGGATAGAGTTAAAACGCTCATTATACAGCTTTACAAGACGGCTTCTTCTTTCCTGATCGTTAAATATCCAGTTCTTAAATTCTTCTTTTAATAACTCCTGCTTTTGTCCTGCAAGCATGGTTTCTTTTTTATTTAAGACAGAAGTTTTAGAGCCGTCTGGATTTACAATCTGGTCAAATACCTTTGTT
>NZ_KV804741.1:491-1131 GCF_001811425.1 Peptoniphilus sp. HMSC062D09
TTCAATCAGCTTATAGGCATTTACCCTTGATGTTCCAAAGGTCATTTCAGCAAGGTCATTTCCTCTGTCCCTGCTTTTTCCTTCTACATTCCATTCGCTTGTAAGGCTTGAAAACTTAACCTTAATATCCCATCTTGCATAACCCGGAGTTTTAAGCGTTTCAAAGATGAATTTCTCAATGTCTTTAATCGGTATCCAAGTTGCACCAAGACGCACATTGATTTCACTTGCTTCAAGCTCCTTTGGAAGAACTTTGGTAAGCTCTGATTTTTGATATTCCAAACGGTTCATTTCATAGCTTATCAGCTCTTTTTCTTTTCCATTTTTTTCATAGCCAAGATGAGGCAGCTCTCTTTCCGTTTGTCTGAGCTTTGATAAGTAGCTATCTACAATGGCAATCTTGTCCCTGATATTCCCACTTAAATATTCATCTTTTGTTACATAGCCATACTTATAGGAATTGCTGCCATTTGCACAAGCAAAAGGTAAATCGCCATCCTCTAAATTAAAGGAAAGCGGTCTGTAAAAGTTTTGCTCTTCTCTGATATTTAGATAGATTTCCCCTCGAAGCTCCTCAATTAAGGTCGTTCTGTCTTTTCCTGTAAGACTTCCCATATAGTCAAAGTCCACATATCCTTTT
>NZ_KV804741.1:1231-3775 GCF_001811425.1 Peptoniphilus sp. HMSC062D09
TTGCTATCCTCTTTTAAGGCTCTGGTATTACTTAGGTTATTTACAAAGCCATGCTTCTTTGAAAAGTTATCATATACTTCATTTAGTTTTTCCTGTGAAGCCTTGATTTCTTCCTCGCTAAAATCTTCTTTCTGCTTGTAAATTACATCTTTTAAAACAGCATTCAGCTCAAGATAATCCTTGATTTTTTCTTTGTTTTTATCTGATACTTCCTTTTTGATAAAGAGTGAATTTTCTCTGTAATAGACTTCATCATCAATTAAGGTATAAGAAAAGTTCTTTACATCATCAGTTGCAGGGATAGAAGTGATCTCATCATCAAGTAGCTCTACTTCTTCATACTTGGCATCTTTTGAAATTCTTTCTCCTGCAATCTCGATACGCTCCTTTAACGAAGCCATATTGTTCTCTTGCCCTAAAAAAGCTATCGGTTCACAAGTGAGTGTCTTTCCAAATCTTCCGCTTACCTCACGCATTGTGCCAAGCACTTGTTCAGGATGATCAACAAAGTATTTGTTATATGAAAGTCCATTTTCATCTTCTGCAAGGTGTATCCAATCTTCATCGCGCTCTAATACGCTATCTCTTTTCTTTAGGAAGATAATATCCGAAGTTACTTCTGTGCCGGCAACACCCTTAAAGGTATCATTTGGAAGTCTGATTGCTCCTAAAAATTCGGCTCTTGCTGCAAGATAGCGTCTTACACTTTCGTCTTTTTTATCCATTGTTCCTGAAGATGTAATAAAGGCGATAACACCGCCGTTTCTTACCTTATCAATGGACTTGGCAAAGAAATAATCGTGGATAAGAAAGTTATTACGATTGTATTCCCTGTCATTTACCTTATACTCTCCAAATGGAACATTTCCGATTGCTACATCAAAGAAGTTATTGGAAAAGGAAGTTTCTTCAAGCCCCTTAACCTGTATATCACTTTCAGGATATAAGAGTTTTCCAATACGCCCGCTTACCGAATCAAGTTCCACACCATAAAATTTTGACTTACTCATTTCATCAGGTAGATTACCGATAAAGTTCCCAACACCCATTGACGGTTCAAGGATATTTCCCTGTTTAAATCCCATACCTGAAAGCGTCTTATATATTCCGTCAATGACTGCTTTCGGTGTGTAAAAACTCGTTAGGGTAGATTCTCTTGCAGCTTCATATTCTGATGGCGATAGATTTTCCTTTAAGAAGGCTCTTGCCTCTTTCCACTGTCCATCCTTACTTTCATCAAAGACTTCAGATAATCCACCCCAGCCTACATATTTTGCTAAAACTTCCTGAGCTGTAATATCAAGCTCTCGTTCTCCACTTTCAATCCTATTAAGCATAGAGATTGCTTCAAGATTATTGTTTAATCTCTCACTTGGAGATAACTTTGCAGGGATCGTTTCTTCTGCAATCTTGAAATTGTGAGCCTCATTTTTCTTTATTTCTGCTTCCTTAAAAGTCTTTTCGGGCTTCTCATTGGTCATATTTTCAAAGATTCTATCAAGCTCACTTTCCTTACGATAAGGAATTACATCGGAGCCTGTAATCATACCGCCAAGATATTCGGTATTATCCTTAACCGTTACGGTCTTTAGATTATTCCCCATATCATCAAATCTTGTGATGGTATAGTCTTTCCCCTTATACTTCACTTCATCGCCGATGATAAATTCAGGTCTTTCAAGACTTACTTGTCTTAATAAATCCTCATTATCAGTAAAGGATACAATCGGTATTTGATGATTACCTTGCCTTGCAGGATCAAGCCACAACTCATTTCTTCCTGTGATTTGATTTTTAGAAATCTCCCTTACTTTGTACTCCTCATGATTAAAATAGACGATATCACCTTCTTTAACTGCAAACTCATCTAAAGGGCTGTCCTCTTTTTCGTTAAGCTCTACTTCTTCTTTTTCCTTTAGATAATCTAATAAGGTAGCCTGAAAAGGTTCTGCTTGTATTCTTTCTTCTACTTCTTCAGGTGCTTCAAGCTCTGCAATATTGTCCTCAAAACTGAGTTCTCCATTAAAAACATGGTTAAGCTCCTGCTCATCCATCTGCTTTTTAAGTTCACTGTCTTTCAGTTCTCTAAAGGTCTTTGGGAAATCCTCTAAAACAAGTCTTTGGGCATTTAATTCCTTTAGCTCCTCAAGATTAAAATATCCCCATTCAGGTTCAATTCCTAAAACAAGTCCAAAAGCATCTTTACTTTCCCTGTCATACTCCGTCATATACCAAGTCCAGTTACTTCTAAATGGAATGATGTATGCTGCATGAACCTGTTTGTCTGCTAAGGCTACATCTTCCTGTGCATAAAGCTCAGGCACTCTCTCAAGCATTTCATCAGTCATTAGATTATTTGGATCATCTTTAGAATAATAACTTGGCTCTTTTTGTTCTTCTATCTCATCCTTTCTTTCAATGTCCTTTTCTTCAAGATAAAGATTCTTAGAAAGCAGTTCATCTATATGCTTTGCTACATTTGACCATGTAAGAAAAACATCGTTACAATGATTCTTCTGTAATTTAAGTCCCTTTGCATCGTGC
>NZ_KV804741.1:3875-8940 GCF_001811425.1 Peptoniphilus sp. HMSC062D09
TAATTTAAGTCCCTTTGCATCGTGCCATTCTCCACTTCCTCTTTCGCCTGAAACAGCATGAGAGCCTCCGCCAATTCCATATTCATCTTTTAGGAAATTCGCTTTTTCCTGCAAGGTATGATTTTCTTTGAAAAACTTAATAATTTGCTCTTTCCCTTTATCGACTCCACTTCCTCTTGAAATCGTAGCAAGGACTTCATCTTCTGTAATAAAGCCATGTACCTTTGGAAGTTCGGTTAAGTTAGAGATATATTCCTTTCTCGGAATTGCAAGCTCCTCTAATCTCTGGTAAAGGCTATCTACCTTGTGATAATGAAACCTTAGTACATCTTTGTTTTCTTTATATCCTGTCAAAAAGCGACTGTACTCGGAAATAACATTCTTTAGATAGTCAGGATTTTTAAGAGCTTCCGATAACTGTCTTGTTTCTTTCGGAAAGCCACCACCTCTTTCTATAAAGTCAAAATAGCCTTGTGCTTTCCCTTCTTCACTTAAATCGTGGTATAGATACCATAAGGATTCTGAAACTCTATCTCTTTCATAGTCCTGTGCTTCCAAAAGCTCTACATTTGTTGCAAACTCTCCATTTTCCAAAAGTTCATTGATTCTTCTTGCAGCATTACTCCAGCTTAAAATTTGCGTCATATCTTCTCTTGCAGAAGTTCCATAAGCTAAATGAATACCTTTATCCGAATACCAGGAAGATACTTCTGCTCCATTAAGAAATAAACCGTTTCCGCCTCTAAAGGTATCTTTAAGGTATTCTCCTAATTCTTCTACTGTTTTTCCTTTGGAAAATTCAGCAATAATAGGAAGTCTTTCGCCCTCATGGTTTCCACCGTTTACAAGAATACTGTCAATATCATTTTGGGCAAGAGGTATTGTAAGTTTAATCTGTCCTAAGCTGTTTTCAGGCAAAGAAAAAGAAGCCTTGTCAGCTTCTCTTATCTCTTTATCCGTATTTTCTTTTAGATTTCCACTACTTCCTTGATTGTCATTTCTTTGAGAGCTGAAATCATCGCTTTGTACTGCGGATGGCTCTCGTCCTCTATCTTCCAAGCTATCATCAGTTTCGGCTTCTCTGCTCTCATAAACTCTATTGCCTGTTTCTGAATATCCATCAGGTGTCCTATCAGCTTCTTCTCCTTGTATAGATCCACTAACATCTCGAAGTGGCTCTGCTCCTCGCTGTTTGAAAGATAATCCAGCCTCATCACTGCGTAAGTCGGATTCGGATATTCTCTCATAAAGTCCATGTCCTCCTCTAACTGATTCAGTGTATTCTCTTTGATTTTCTCTATTATCTCGTCCGTACTCTCCATTTCGGAAAATTCGCTCGTTTTCACTAATTCTTTCCTGATCATCTCGTCGAAGTACATTTTCTTCTACCTCCTCTAATTCTGCTTTTATTTTATTATATCCTGCTTCTTTACCTCTTAACACTTCTTTTTGAAGCTCTAACTCTTTACTTTTTTGAATGGTTGCATCAATTATATTTCCGCTAATATCCGACACCGTTTCTCCAAGGCTCATAAGAGAAATGCTGTCAAGCCTTGCAAAGTTTTCTTTTAACAGCTCCTTATCCATAGGATAGTCTAACTTAAATCTTGCAGCTACTGCATAGCTCACTGAGTTCCTCACAAACTTGGTAAAGGCTATTCTGTCCTCATCAGATATTCTAAGCTCATTCATCAGGCTATCTATTTTTTTATCTCCGTAGAGCCTGCTTAAAGAAAAGATGTTTTCTAAGGTGCTTTCGATTTCTTCATAGCCTTCAGCTTTTATCATTTCTTTTAATACATCTTTGTGAGCTTCTTTATCAAATCTCCAAAGATTTACCTCATTGACATCTCTGTTTTTGGAAACGGTTTGACTTATATCAAAGATATAGTCCACCTTTTTATATGTGCCATAGTCCTCTAAAATGGGGATACCTTTCTGTCCCCTCATAACAGTTCGATTAAAGCGTTCCCTCCAATAGTCAAACTTGGCACAAGCTGTCGCTTCAGGATTTTTGTCATAAATACTTAGCTGACTTCTAAAGTCGTACCTCTGATTGTTTCCGACAACCTTTAAGAGCTTCAGATACTCTGCTTCACTCTGCAGAATATCTTGTTTTATTAGCTCCAAAATGTTATGAAAATCATTTATTCGCATGTTTACCTCCTTCTTTTTTGCATGAAAAAAGGCGGTTAGATTTTACTCTAATCACCTTTGTACTACATATTGATATTATCCTTTTATTTCAACTTTTTAATTGATTCACTCTCTGATAATATTTTCATCTGTTCAATTGCTATTGAATTTAGTTTTTCCAGTCTTTCAGATTGACTCATGCCCTCATTTATAAATACCGCATTAAGATTTTCAAGATTAGAAAGGCATACAAGCTGCGATATATCTGCATAATCTCTAATATTCCCTTTTAAATCCGGATTTTCATCACGCCATTCTTTCGCTGTTATTCCAAACAAAGAAACATTAAGAATATCCGCCTCACTTGCATAAATAAAGTTGATTTTTTCTTTTGAAAGTTTTTCGGGTACAAGCTTATTTTTAATGGCATCTGTATGAATCCTATAATTGATTTTTGCCAAATTCCTTTTTATATCCCAGCCTAACTTCTTTTGTTCTTCTTCCTTTAAGCGTTCAAATTCCTTAATCAAATACAATTTAAAGTATGGAGATACCCAAGAAGCAAACTCAAATGCTATATCTTTGTGAGCATAAGTTCCGCCATATCTTCCTGCTCTCGCAACTATACCGATAGAATTCGTTTTTTCTACCCACTGCTTAACAGATAAAATAAATCGGTTAAATCCTGCTTCATTTTTAATTCCCTCGAATTCGGGGGAATTAAAATTGGTATTATACATTTCTTCCCAAATACCTAAAAACTCTATTGTGTTCTTGTTTCTAAGCCATTTTTCTATTAAAGCAGATCCGTTCTCAATATTTCTAACCATATCTGTTAAAGAAATGTAATCCCTATTATCTATGGCAATAATGCTGATTTCTGAACCTTCAACATTTATTTTAGACACATAATCACCTCTCAATCATTACATTGATTATCTTATATTATAGCATTTTTAGGGCATTTTTTCCATCTTAAAATAAGTGCCATCTTACTTGCTATGTAGAGATACAATTGATGTGAGACCAAGAAGAAAAAAATATAGAGAGAAATCCTGTACAATGAAAGTGTTAAGCAAACAAAGAAAGGATTCTCTCTATGTCTACCAGTATAACAAAAACTCAGCGCTATCTTCCACATACTTTAGAAACAAGATTTCATGCGGTTAAAACGTATCGTTTAGGATATTCTGTCAGCTTCGTTATTCGCCGCTACAAGATCTCAAAAGCCTCTCTTATGCGTTGGAATCGCCGCTTTGACGGCAGCCGGGAGTCACTAATGGACCGTTCCCACCGACCGAAAAGTCCGCATCCAACTGCCCATACGGAAGAAGAAATAACTTGGATTAAAAATTTCATTCGGCGAAATCCAACCATCTCCCTCATTGAACTCTACGCCAAGCTGAAATTTCAAAAGGGCTACCGCCGCCATCCCTGCTCACTTTTCCGTTTCCTTCGGAAACAGGGCTTTTACCAACAAAAAGCCTCAAAGAAGAAGCCCTATATTCCGAAGCCTTACGATACCCCGAAAGCACTCGGCGTGAAGTGGCAACTCGATGTCAAATATGTTCCCAAAGCTTGTTACGTGGGGAAAATGCCGGATCGATTCTTTCAATACACTGTCATCGATGAAGCCAGCCGAGAACGCTTCATTTACCCTTTCCGTGAACAATCTTCCTATTCTACCGTCCAATTTGTAAAAATGGCCATCCGTCATTTCGGCTACCAACCCCAGATCATTCAAACCGACAACGGAGTTGAATTCACTCATTTTCGAGAGACCGATCGGGTCCATCCTTTCGATCTTTACTGTCAAGAAAAGGGGATTACCCACAAGCTGATTCGGCCAAGGACGCCAAGACATAACGGAAAGGTCGAGCGAAGTCACCGCAATGACAATGAGCGTTTTTATGCTCATCTCTCTTTCTACAGTTATGAAGACTTGATTCTACAAATGAAGCGCTATCTCTACAAATCCAACCGGCTACCTATGCAGACGCTACAATGGCTAACGCCTATGGAAAAAAGAGCCCAATTACTGGCGGGCTAGCCCGCCAGTAATGAGGATAGCACACAGGAGATCTCAACTTGCTATTTTGGTCTCACATCATTTACAAATGTACAAAAATAAGTGCCATCTTACTTGCTATAAGTTGAAACCACTTCTTTTATCTCAGTTTCAATTGCCTCTAAAAAATTTTTCTTTGATGATTTTCCCTGTGCAATATCCGATAACTCCATTTCCCACTTTGCTGTTGTTTCTGCGGATTTAAAGGTACCAGCTACAATCGTTACAAGGCTGATTCCCTTATGTGTAGCAATAAGGTTTTTCTTATCTCTCTCAATAAATCCTTTGAAAATTAAGTTTTCAATAATCCCTGCTCTTGTTGCAGGTGTTCCAAGTCCTTTTCGCTCGACCTCTACACCTTTTTCCAGTGCATCATTACCAGCCACTTCCATTGCTTTCAAAAGCGTATCTTCAGTAAAGTGTTTCGGTGGTGTTGTGTACTTTTCTTTTATTTCCTTGTTTTCAATGCTCAATACATCACCAATGTTCACATCAGGAAGTACCATATCTTCATTTTTCTTAGACTTATATTCTTTAAGATATTTTGTAAAACCTTCATCTTTAATTGTCTTACCTGAGCTTGTAAAAGTAAAGCTATCGAATTCAGCTACAATCTTCGTTGTATTTTCCACTAAAGGATAGCCCACACTTGCGTGGAATTTATCGGATATAAGGAAGTAAACTTTAGCTTCACTTAAAGGAAGTTCTGAAACATCTTCTTTTAAGGAACTGATTGTCGGGATAATAGCATGATGATCCGTAACCTTTTCAGAGTTAAATACCGTCTTAATACGCTCTGTATCAAAATCATTTTTCCCTAAAATGTTATTAACCGTACTTACAATCATATCTTCCGTTAAG
>NZ_KV804742.1:0-688 GCF_001811425.1 Peptoniphilus sp. HMSC062D09
ACAGTTAAGCACGGTATCAAATAATCCCCTTGCCTTTCGTATTTGCCGCCCAGTTCCTCAAATAATGATTTTGCCATTGTCTGTTACCTCCACATTCTTTTTTATTTTGAATGTCCGCAAAATCCGTCCTACATCGGCAGGACGCCATGGGACATCTAAATCATGAAGTGCAATCAGCTTGTTTTGCACATTCGTTCCAGCTCCCATTTTCTGTGTAGAACCCATTAAAATACGAATCTCACCTTTTCTTACCTTTGCAAAGAGTTCATCCTTTTGCTTATCAGAATTTGCTTCATGGATAAAGGCTATTTCTTCTTTCGGTATTCCCATTGCCACAAGTTTTTCTCTAATATCATCATAAATATTAAACTCTCCATTTCCTTTTGGAGTTGACATATCGGAGAAAAGAAGCTGTGTGGACTTATTTTCTCTTGTCTTATCCCAAATGGAAAATACATTTTTCACGCACACATTGACCTTGCTGTCAGGATTGTCAGGAAGTAAAGGATTGATTAAACGCTGATCTAAGGCGAGTTTCTTGCCGTCATTGGTAATTTTAAGCATATTATCTTCGTCAGGCTCTACTACCCTGTTTCTCACATCATCAGCTCTTTCCGATAAGCTCTTTAGGATTTCCTTTTGCTCCTCACTTGGCAAAGTTTTAATAACTTCATAGTGTGCTTCAGGT
>NZ_KV804743.1:0-365 GCF_001811425.1 Peptoniphilus sp. HMSC062D09
AGCCTTTAAGTCCTCCGATATGTTTATGAAGTGCAGATACATGGATGAAATGACAGGTGGAAAAGGTATTGTCTTTGCCACTGGAACGCCTGTCAGTAACTCGATGACAGAGCTTTATACTATGCAGCGTTATCTTCAGTATGAAAGCCTTAAAAAGAATAATTTGGAGCATTTTGATAGCTGGGCTTCTACCTTTGGTGAAACGCAGTCAGCTTTTGAATTGTCTCCGGAGGGAACAGGGTACAGAGTAAAGACAAGATTTTCCAAGTTCTATAACCTTCCTGAACTAATGTCTATGTTTAAAGAAGTTGCGGATATTCAGACAGCAGATATGCTAAATCTTCCAACACCTGAAGCACACTATG
>NZ_KV804744.1:0-338 GCF_001811425.1 Peptoniphilus sp. HMSC062D09
TGACATCATCTTTCTTAAAATCATCGTTTAACTTTTCAAGCCTTGTTTCAAGTTTCTTCTTCGTCTTTTCAAGTTGCTTTACCGTAAAGTTCTGATTTCTGTCATGCTTATATTCCTCCACATAGTTTATAATTTCATCAATCTGATCTTGGATATGCTTCTCCTGATATTCCTTACTCATCGGGATCTTTTCAAACTGTGTATGCCCGATTACAACGGCATCATACTCTCCTGTGGCAATTCTTCCGATAAATATTTTTCTGTTTTTCGGCTCAAAGTCTTTCTTATCTGCAACCATAATGTTAGCTGACGGATATAGCTGCATAAACTCACGACCG
>NZ_KV804745.1:0-25148 GCF_001811425.1 Peptoniphilus sp. HMSC062D09
AAATTATTAATATTAATAATTTTTCCACCATTATAATATCTCAGATTTATAGTATTATTTTTTGAGTCAGTTAAAGGAATATATTTTCTAAATTTATAGGGAGTAAAATTATTTTTTGGTGTTTTGTTTAACAAAAGAAAGTTACTTTCTTCTGTCAAATTATTTTCTTTTTTGATTTTGTTAAAATCCTCCTTTGAAAGAGCAAGTATTCTAACAAAGTAATCTTTTGACTGACTTTTATTTTCTAAATCATTTTCAAATTTATTTGATAAGAAATTTTTGTTATCAGATTTATAGAACTTAAAATCTTTTTCTTCAAAAATGTGGATTTCATCTACAAAATTTATGTTTTTCAGATCATCAACTATATTTTTATTTAATCTTGAATCAGAAAAAAGATAAGCTTCAAAATTATAAGGGTCATCAAATTTATTATATTTTGCGTTCATGTTTCTATAAGAAACAGATACTAAAAAAACATTCATGGCAATAGCAGATAACAAAATGGCAATGGAAATCACTTTATAAGTATTTTTGTAAGTTTTAAAATAATCCTTTGCGAGAGTTTTTTCTATGCTGCCTTTAATTTTTGATTTGCCTTGTTTTTTCTTTTTGGAATCTAATCCATTTAAACCTTCAACTATATTTATTTTTGAACTTTTTCTAGCAGGCACAATGGCAGAGATATACACTATTAGCAGTGAGAAAAATAAAATTATAAAGATTGATTTAATATCTGGAGTATAGAATTTAAAACCCCTCATTTCTAAATTATCACTTAAAATTTTAGACATATTTTTATAACTTATGCGGTTGTTAATATACATGAGATATGTCAAAAAAATAGCATTTAAGTAAGACAAAAGAGTTCCAACTAAAATAGGAAAAATTGAAATATTAAAAGCCTTTAGCTTCACAAGTTTTTTGGTTTGTTTTTCCGTCATGCCTGAAGATTTTAAGAGAGCAAGCTCTTTTATATCTCTATTATTGTAAACATTAAAGGAGCCATAAATCATAACTGCAAAGAGTAGAATTAGGATAAAGAATAGTCCAAAAGATTCAATAAATGAATTTATAACCCTTTTTGGTGGGATAATTCCCTTTGGAAATATCATCTTTGACTCCAAAAGAAATGTGTTGTAAAAAAGTTGACCCTTGTCTAGGGCTTTCTTTTCATTAATATTTAACTCTTTTAGAATTTTTCTAGTATTGGTATAAGTATCTCTTGGATTTTTGTACCAGATATAGGCAAAGTAGCTTTCACCCTTTTTAAAATCGAGACCCTTACTATCATCAAAATAAGAAAAAGCAACTGGATCTTCAAAAGAAAAGGAAAAATCTTCGTAAACACCAACAATTTTATAATTTTTCTCATTAATTTTAATGTTTGAAGCAATTTTATAATTTCTGTTTTTATTTAGGAATTGTTTTGTAACAACTATTTCTCTTGAATTTTTTGGATTTCTCCCATCAATTAAGTGAATGTCTATATTTTCAAGAAAATATTTTGATTTCTCATAGATAATAAGACCTATATCAGTTGAAATTATTTTGTCATAATGGACTTTTTCGATATCCTTATTTTTTTCTAATAAATCGTAGGTTTGTTTGTCGATTTCTGAAAGAGAAACTTCATAATCTCCAACTGTGTTTTTTAAGTATTTAATTTGTGATTGTCGCAAATCGCTTAAAATAAATACAATGGTTCCAAGTAAAATTACTGCAAGCAATATAGAAACTCTTGTGGCAAAAGTATCTTTTTTATTGTTTTTGATGGATGAATTTGCAAGGTCACTTATTATTTTCATTGCAAGCCTTCTTCCAACAAAGACAATCTTCCGTCTACCATTTTATAAACCTTATTACAGGCATTTGCAACTTTCTCATCATGAGTTATTATCATGATAGTGGAATTAAGCCTTTGATTCACTAGCTTAAAAAGGGAAATTATATCCTCAGAATTTTTTCTATCTAAATTTCCTGTAGGCTCGTCAGCTAAAACTATGGCAGGTCTTGTTATAAGACTTCTTGCTATGGCAACTCTTTGCTGTTCGCCGCCAGATAGTTCTCTTGGAAATCTATTTAACTTATCCTTTATCCCGAGAATCGAAAGAATTTCATCAAAATATTCTTGGTCAACTTTTTTGTCGTCTAAAAGTATTGGCAATAAAATATTTTTTTTAACATTAATATTTGGAATTAAGTTAAAAAACTGATAAATAACTCCAATATTTCGCCTTCTGAAAATTGTAAGATCTTCCTTATTAAGTTTTGTAATATTTTTATCTTCAATAAAAATATCTCCACTACTTGGCTTGTCAACACCAGCAAGAAGGTGGAGGAAAGTTGATTTTCCAGAGCCACTGTCTCCGATTATAGCAACTAAATCACCTTTAGAAAGATTAAAATTCACATCAACTAGCGCTTCTACTTTGACTTCAGCATCGTAAACTTTTGTCAAATTATTTGTCTGTAAAATAAACATATTTGCCTCCTTTTCCTCATATTAACAAAATAAAGTGACGAGTCAGTGACACATATTAATGAAGAATTATATAGTTATTTATAAAATCTCATCTCGAAGGTATTATAATTTTTTTCGCGATTATAAATTAAGTCGCCATTTTCTTTATTTAAAATAGTTTTTGCCATGGGAAGTCCAATGCCATAGCCTTGACTGTTTGGGTCAGATTTATAAAATCTTTGCATAGCTTTTTTTAAAGTATCCTTACTCATACCTGGAGAGAAATCTTTGACAAGGATGCTTTTAAATACATTGCTTTCTCTAAGTATAATTTCGATATTATTCTCTGGGCTTGCTTCAATTGCATTTTTGCAGATATTTAAAATTGCCTCATGGGTCCATTTTTTATCGCAATTTAAAATAAAATCATCACCAAAAATTTTAATTTCATAATTTTTTAAACCAAAGTAAGAATCTAAATCCTCTTTTACACTTTTTATCAATTCCAAGACATTTACATACTCTAAATTAAATTTTGTTATATCAGAATCAAGGGAAGCCAGTTTTAAAAGAATGTCTGTCAAATTTTCAAGCCGATTTATATTATTTCTAATTAACAAAATATATTCATCTATATTTTCTTTGTCTTCTTCAATTAAATCCAACATCAACAGAATACCTGTTAAGGGAGTTTTTATTTGATGGGCAAGATCTTCTGAGTAATCTCTTAAAACCCTTTGCTTCTCTTTTGAATTTTCAATTATATTTTTATTTTCTAAAATTATTTTTGTAATTTCGTCTTTAAGTTTTCCAAATTCACCATCATTTTTTTTATAAACTTCCTTGTCTGGATTTAAAGAGTGAATTAAATTTATAATTTCGTCAATTTGATCATTTATTTTCTTATTCTTACTCCTTTCAAATAATAAAAGAAAGACAAAAATGAAGATATTCAAAAATATAAAATAAAAAAGAGTGACCATGTCAAATCGTGGACTAATATAAACTATCAGCATTGATAAAATAATATTAAAAGCAATTAAAAATAAATATTTTTTATAATCTTTCATTTTTTTACGCTCTCTTCAATATCTAGTTCCGACCACTTATAGCCAAATCCTCTTATAGTTTTAAGGTATTTTTCATAATCAGGACCCAATTTTTTTCTAAGTCTTTTAATTGTTACAGAAAGAGTATTGTCATTTATTTCATAAAAATCATTTTGCCAAATGTTATCTAAAATAAAGTCTCTTGGCAAATTTTCATTTTTGTGTGCGATAAAAAGTTTTAAAAGGGCATATTCTTTTATATTTAAATCCAAATTTTTGCCGCTTAATTCTGCAGACTTAATATCATCATTTAAAGTCAGGTCTTTAAAAATAATTTTTGATTTATGTCCAGTCCTTTTCAAAACATTTTCAATTCGAGCTTTCAAAACAGGAAGAGAAAAAGGTTTTGATATGTATTCATCTGCACCTTCTGAAAATCCTTTTAGAATATATTTTTCATCATTTTTAACGGTTAGCATTATAATAGGAATTTTTGAAAAACTTCTCACATAGTTCAAGTAATCAAATCCATTTCCGTCAGGTAGATTTACATCTAAAATAATTAAATCAAATTCATTTAAAGAAAGACCTTCAGTGGCAGAAATAGTTTTAAAAATTTTTACGGAATATTTAAATTTTTCAAGATATTTTTTTATAGCAAAAGATATTGTATTGTCATCTTCTAACAAGAGTATTTTTAACATATTATCTCCTTTATTCTTATCTTTAATTTTATTATATATTATTAATTTAAAAATCCAAAAATATTATGGTAACTTATTTTTGTTTGCAACAATAAGTTACCTATTTTAATTGTAAAAAATTTTAAAAAATGAGTTTGAAAAATACTATTAGGATAAGGTTATCGTTTTTTGTTATAATATATTTGTTAAAAATAAATTATGAGAGGATTTTATGGATTATAATAAATTTTTGAGAGAGAAAATGGTGCCTGCCTTCGGCTGTACCGAGCCCATAGCTTTGGCATATGGCGCCAGCCGTGCGAGATTTCTTTTGGGAGAGGATCCTGAAAAAATTAAGGCTAAGTTATCGGGCAATATTATTAAAAATGTAAATAGCGTTAAGGTGCCAGGCACTGATGGAAGAAAGGGAATAGAAATTTCTCTTGCTGCCGGTGCTTTTCTTGGCGACTATACTAAGAAGCTTGAAGTTTTATCTGGAGCTGATAAGTCTAAGCTTAACACCCTAGATGATTTAATAGAAAAGGGTCTCGTTGACATAGAACTTGTTCACGAAATTAAGGGACTTTACATAGATATAATTATGGAGAAGGCTGACAAAAAGTCTCGGGTAATTATAAAGGATTATCACACAAATATTATTTACGAGAGTCTAAATGATAAGGTGATCTTTGAAAATAAGGACCTAGAGGAAGTTGAAGAAAATAAAGTTGACTTGTCCTTTGATAAAATTTATGATTTTGCAAAAAATGGAAATTATGACAGTATAATAGATGTCTTGGATAAAGAAATCCACTACAATTATGCCATAGCCAAAGAGGGCATTGAAAACCCATGGGGCGCAAATATTGGCAAAATGGTTTTGGAAGATGCAGAAAATAATTATAAGGATAAATTAGTTGCCTATGCTGCCGCAGGTTCTGACGCTCGTATGTCAGGCTGTGAAAAACCTGTAGTCATAAATTCAGGATCTGGCAACCAGGGCATAACAGTTTCTGTTCCAATAATTATCTACGCTAAGGACCATGATATTGACAAGGACAAGTTATATAGGTCTCTAATTTTTGCAAATTTAATTGGCCTTTACATAAAAGAAGGCATAGGCGAACTATCTGCCTACTGCGGAGTTGTATCTGCTGCGGCAGCTTCTGTATGCGGTATAGCCTTTATGAAGGATGAAGATAGGGATCTCATAAAAGAAATTTTAACAAATGCCCTTGCCACAAATTCAGGAATTATTTGTGACGGTGCCAAGGAATCCTGTGCCATAAAAATTGCATCAAGCCTAAAGATGTCCCTTCTTGCCTACAGGCAAGCCAAGGAAGGCAACTCCTTTAAACCAGGAGATGGCATAGTAAAGGGCGATGTTGATGAGATGATAAAAACTGTTGGTCACATAGCCATGGAGGGCATGAAAGAAACAGACGAAGTTATTTTAAGGGAAATGATTGGAAAATAAAATAGCAAATAATAAAGACGAGGTTTTATGCCTCGCCTTTTTCTATAAATTTTGCAATTATTTTAAATTTTATTTTTCTACAACTTTATAGCCCATGTCCCTTAATATTCCTGTGACAGAATTTTCTGGCACAAGGTGGGCTGAACCTATTAGGATAAAGTAAGTATTTTTGCCATCTTTTTTTAACAAGCCGTCAATTTTTTGCGCCATGCCCTTGTCTCTTTCGCTGGAGAGTGCCTGGCTAAATTTTTCTGAGGCCTCGTCGCCCTTAACTGATAAGATTGATTTCATCTTAGCCCTGTCGCCACTTTGCCAAGACTCAAGCAAGTTTTCTAGACCTGAATTTATATTTTTGTAGCCATTTCTTTCGATTTCGCTTGTTAGGGACTCAATCATCTTTATATAGGCATCCTTGTCAAAGTTTTCTAGGATATTTGATTGGTATTCCATGGATTCAAGCTCGTCAATTGGGATTTTATTTAAGAGACTCAGTGACATAAAGTAGGACTCAATGCCAAAGCTTGCCTTTGGAGATTCAGGTGCTGGGTCAGAGGATAGGGCGTTATAAACTGCCCAAGGCTTTAGGGATTTCACTTGATCTTCCTTCATGCCAAAGCCTTCAAATATTTTTAAGACCCTTGTGTATAAGTCTTCGCCCAAATCATCTTTTAGATTTTTTCCGTCCTTGTAATAAATTTTTTCGCCCATTTTTTTTGCCTCTTCCTTATTTGTCACATCTATTTCCATATAAATTTTGTCAGAGGACTTTAGGGCAGAAATAATATTTTCATCAAGGGGATAAAGGGAGCTCTTGCCAACGTGAATGGAGCCCAGCATATAAATTTTGTTGTCCTTGTTGGAAACTTCGTAGAAAAATCCCTTGGAGACCTTGCCCGAATCTTGCAAAATTTTATTTACTGCACGGTTGTAAAGGGAGATCATCTCTTGGAGAGGAATTTTTGAATTTAAATATTTTTCATCAGTTGAGCCCAAAAAAATTTTTCCTTCCCTTAAATTTTTCATTTCAAATTTTTCATCATTTAAAAGTTTTGAAATTGAATTTAAAATTTCAGCTCTAGTCAAATCTTTAAAGGCAAAATCTCCACCTGTAACAAGATCTCTTTCTTCTATTTTTTCTCTTGCAAGTTCGTAACAAGCCATGGCGTCATCAAGGGTAACTGGCCTTGTAAAATCTTTGCTATCTAAAACAAATTTTGCAGGGTAAAGACCCATAAACTGTGCTTCGTTTAGGTCTTTTATCGCCCAGGAACTGTATATTGGATTTTTATTTTGCGATAAATCTTCCTTTTTTGATTTTACTTCCTGGACTTCCTCTATTTTTTTATCTAAAGTATTTTGCTTCTCTTCAGTTTTTATATTGTTAGCCTTTACTTCTGTGACTACAGGAGCAGCCGCAGAGACAAAGCTTGGAAGTAAAAGTGTAGGTACAAGAAGCAAGCTAGAAAATATTTTTTTAAATTTTTTAATTTTACTATTTTTCTTCAAAAATCATTCACCTCTTATAAATCTCTCTCAGATTTTCTAAAAGTTTTTCATTGGCATCATCATCTAAGATACAAATCCTAAAATAACTTTGGTCTAAATTCTTAAAAGATTTGCAGTCGCGAATTACTAGACCCTTCTCCAAAAGTTTTTCGCGAAGTTCTGTGGCATTAGGTCCGTGTAAAATCTTAATCAAAATAAAATTCCCAAAACTTTTATGTGGCTTTAAATTTTTTATTTTAGAAATTTCACTAAAGATGTAATTTCTCCTTGATCTTATAAAATCAAAGACCTCAGAAAGATAATCCTCATCAGAGAACATTATCTTGCCGCAAATTTCTGCAACAGAATTTATTTGCCAAAGGACTTCCTTATTTTTAAAGTAGTTTAAAAAATTCTCATCAGAGGAAAGTCCATAGCCAAGCCTTATGCCAGGTAGGGCAAAAAATTTTGATGTCCCCCTTACCACTGCGAGATTCTTGTAAGAATCAATTAGTTTTGTGGAAGAGTAGGTGGACATATCTGTGAACTCAATATAAGTCTCGTCCACTAAAATTTTTGCATGAGTTTTTTTTAAAATTTTTTCTATTTCATCTGCACTTAAAATTGTGCCAGTGGGATTATTGGGATTTGCAAAAACTAAAAATTCCACGTTCTTTTCCACAATAGTTTTTATAAGGTCATCTAAATCAATTTTAAAATCATTTTTTTCTTCTAAATTATATTCAATTATCTCAGAATTTATTTTATTAAGCTCATTTTCGTACTCGGAGTAACAAGGAGACAATATCATAGAAACTTTTGGCGCAAAAAATTTTATTGCGTCCTTTAAAATTTCTGTAGACCCAAGTCCAAGGACTATATTATAGCTTTTACAATTTACATAATTTGAAATTGAATTTCTTAAATCTATGTAATCTACATCGGGGTAGCTAGAAAGCAAGTTTAAATTGTCTAATAGGCCGTCGAGAGCTTTTTTGCTGGGACCAAGGGGATTTATATTTGATGAAAAATCTCTTATGTTCCTTATTTCAATGCCCTTATTTTTTGCAATTTCAAAAACATTTGCACCATGACTGTTCATTAAAACACCTCCCTCCTATTGTACCCTATTTGGTAAAAATTTTACATTTAATATATAATATTGGGTAAGAAGAGAGTGAGGTGGCTTATGAATAATTTTAAAAATGATTATAACGATTTTGGATCGAGAGAAATTTATGAGGAGATAAATAGAATTTTTGACGAAAAAATTTCTGGCTACGGTACTGATGAGATTTCAAATTCTGCCAGAGATTTAATTTTAAAGGAAATAGGAAGGGACGCCGACATTGAATTTGTATCTGGCGGCACTGCCACAAATATTTTGGCGACAACTTTTGGCCTTAGACCCTACGAGGCAGTTTTGTCTGCATCAACTGGTCACATTACTCATCATGAGACAGGATCTATTGAGGCAACGGGACACAAGGTTGTGACAATAAAAACTTCTGACGGCAAATTAAGGGCAAGGGACATAAAAGATTTAGTGGAAAACCAAGCTGGCGAAGTTGATGTAAAGATAAAGGTTGTCTATATTTCACAAACCACAGAAGTTGGCACAGTTTATTCTCTTGATGAAATAAGAGAAATTTATGAAGTTTGCGTTGAAAAGGACCTATACCTATACATTGACGGTGCGAGAATTGCTCACGCCATGGCTGCAAATAATACAAAATTATCAGATTACGCCAAATATTCCCACATTTTTTCCATCGGCGGCACAAAAAATGGGGCAATTTTTGGCGAAGCCCTAGTTATTTTAGATGAAAATTTGAAAAAGGACTTCAGATATTATTTAAAGCAAAGAGGAGGAATGATGGCAAAATCCTTCTTGATTGGTCTATCTTTTAAGGTCTTACTTGAGGATGGTCTCTACTACAAAAATGCCAAGAGAGCCTATGATATGTCAAGACTTCTTGTTGATGGACTAAAGGAAATGGATAGAGAGCCACTTTTTGGCGAGTCCAACCAAATTTTTATTAAGTCAAATCCAGAGGAAATTGAAAAATTAAAAGAAGAAAATATTTTTGAAATAGACAATGTGAAAGAGTCAATAATTAGACTTGTGACAAATTATAGAACTAGTGAAGAAGATGTGAGAGGATTTCTAAATTCTCTTAAAAATTAGGAGGAATTATGTTAGAGAGAAATATGACAGTTGAAGCTGCAGTAATGGAAAACCCAAAAGTTTTACAGGAACTTCAAAAACTTGGCGCAGAATATGATTTTATAGCCATGGAAAGCTTGGAAGATGCCCTAAAATCCCTTGGCGAAAATTGTGATGCCTTTATAAAAAGAGTTGAGGGCCAGACTGACTTTAAGGACATGGATAGGGTTAGAAAGATGAATAAGGAAGAACTCATAAACTATATCGTTGATGAAATTCACCCTTATGAACTGGCAACAACTGAAAAAATCGATGAAATTTTTAGGGGAGCAATAAAAAAATATTATAGAGAGAGGGGAGAACAACTCTTTGTAATTTACGAAGTACTTTTACTAATTAAGGCTGAACTTGTTTCACACTTCTCCAGCGAAGAAGAGTTTGAATTTAAGGATGCCTTGGCAGGAAAAGATGTGGACTTCGAAAATCTCCTTGCAGAGCACGAAAAGACTATTGGACTTTTTGACAGAATAAAATATTTAACTCGCGACTACAAAATGAAGGCAGAAGAGCCTGAAGTCAAGGAACTAAATAAACTTATGGGCGAACTTGACGAGGACATGAGAAGACATATTTACATTGAAAACGAAATTTTATTTAAGATGTAATTTATAATTTAATAAATTTTTCAGTGGTTTAGCTTTTGGCTAGACCATTTTTTTGTCCTTAAAAGATTTTATATCATTCCGAGGGTGACTTTATATGCTTCCTACGAAATTATCCCCTAAAAATAGATTTATCGCCTAAAAGGTGCTATAATTTAGGAGATAAAGGAGTTTTTATGCGAAAATTTGATTACAGTAAATTAAAAGAAAAAAAGTGGGACGCTGAAATATTAAATTACATTTCAGAAATAAGCGAATACAAGGGAAGGCAAGAGCTTTTTTTGAGCCAAAAGCCAAAAGTTCTAGATAATCTTGTAGAACTTGCCATAATACAAAGCACACAAAGTTCCAACGAGATTGAAGGTATAAGGACCACAGATTCAAGGATAAAAGACCTTGTAATGAAAAAAGTTGCTCCAAGAAATCGAGATGAAGAAGAAATTCTTGGTTACAGAGAAGTTCTTTCCACGATTCACGAGTCCTACGATTACATTCCAATTAATTCAAAAATTATTTTACAACTTCACAGAGACCTCTACAAATATTCAAACAAATCCATTGGGGGAAAGTTTAAAAACACTCAAAATTATATTCAAGAGACGAAGGAAAATGGAGAAACTTTTGTAAGATTTACGCCTCTTCCCCCCTTTGAAACTCCTACTGCCATAGAAAAAATTTGCCAAGAATACAATAGAGAAATCGACAAAAGAGAAGTAAATCCTCTTATACTAATTCCTATTTTTATTCACGACTTTTTGTGCATACACCCATTTAACGATGGAAATGGTAGGATGTCAAGGCTTTTAACAACTTTGCTTTTATACAAGTTGGGTTATGTTGTGGGAAGATATATAAGTCTTGAAGAGAAAATAGAAAAAACCAAGGGAAATTATTATCAAGCTTTAGAAAAAAGTGGACTAGCTTGGCAAGAAAATGCCGAAGATCCAACGCCTTTCATAAAATATATTTTGGCAATAATACTTGCCGCCTATAGAGATTTTGAGGACAGAGTTAATATTTTTGACACAAAACTTTCTGCCATTGACCAAGTTAAAATTGCCATAGATAAAAAAATTGGCAAGTTCACAAAAAGTGAAATAATGGAGCTAACGCCTGGAATTAGCAGGGCATCAGTGGAAAATTCTCTAAAGGAATTAGTAGATAAAAATATTATCGAAAGACATGGAAGTGGAAGGGCAACTTATTATACAAAAATTAATTGATTAGAGCAGCAATGACTGCTCTTTTTTAATAGTTATTATCATATACTTGCAAAAAATTATTTCCAGTGTTACTATAAAAACAGGAACACCCCCCAGGGGGTATGGGAGGTAATATGGAGAAAAAATTTGATGTAAGTGGCATGACTTGTGCATCTTGCGTCGCCAATGTCACAAAGGCTGTAAAAAAACTTGATGGCGTAAGTGATGCAAATGTAAATCTCATGACCAACTCAATGAAAGTATCTTACGATGAAAATAAAGTTAATGACAATAAAATAATTAGTGCAGTGGAAAAAATTGGCTACGGTGCCAAGGTATCTGGCGAAAAAGTTACAGGGGAAAATAAAAAAGAAGAGGACAGAGAAGGTCATTTAAAAAATAGACTTGTGTCTTCTCTAGTTTTTATGCTTATCCTCATGTATGTTGCCATGGGTCACATGGTCCACCTTCCAAGTCCTATGATTTTTCACGGAAGAGAAGGGGCAATAATTTTTGCCTTCACGCAATTTCTCTTGGCTCTTCCTGTAGTTTATATCAATAGAGACTTTTACATCTCTGGTTTTAGGGGACTAAAAAACAGGGCGCCTAACATGGACTCTCTAGTTGCCATAGGCTCTGCAGCATCTCTAATTTATGGTATCTTTGCCATTTACATGATGGCTTATGGCTTTGGTCATGGCGACTTGGATTTAGTTGATGTATACAGAAAAAATTTGTACTTTGAATCTTCTGCCATGATTTTGACCCTAATAACTCTTGGCAAATATCTTGAAGAAAAATCTAAAAATAAGACTAGGTCTTCCCTAACAAAATTAATGGATCTTGCGCCAAAAAGGGCTACAGTCCTTGAAAATAATGAAGAAGTTCAAAAGAATATTGAAGATGTGAGAGTCGGCGATGTCATAATGGTAAGACCAGGAGAAGCTGTTGCAGTTGACGGGAAAATAATCGAGGGCACATCTTCCCTTGATGAATCTGCAGTAACTGGCGAATCTATTCCAGTTTCAAAATCTGTAGGCGACAGAGTTATCTCTGCCTCTATTAACACAACGGGTTCCTTTAAATTCATAGCAGAAAAAGTTGGCGAGGACACAACAATTTCTCAGATAATAAAATTAGTTGACCAGGCAAATGAATCTAAGGCTCCCATTGCAAAATTGGCAGATAAAATCGCAGGCGTTTTTGTGCCAGCAGTTTTAATTATTTCTGCCCTTACTTTTATTATTTGGACAATCCTTGGCTATGGCTTTGAAAGTGCTCTTAACTTTGCAATTTCTGTCCTCGTAATATCTTGTCCTTGTGCCCTTGGACTGGCAACACCAGTTTCCATTATGGTGGCAACGGGAAAGAGTGCAGACTTTGGACTCCTCTTTAAGAACGCAGAAGTTTTGGAAAATCTTCACAAGATTGATGCCATTGTTATGGATAAGACGGGCACAATTACTGAGGGCAAGCCTAAGCTAACAGACATTCTTACAGACTTAGACCAAGATGAATTTTTAAAAATTGCCGCATCAATTGAAAAAAACTCACAGCATCCACTGGCAACTGCAATTTTAAATTATGCTGGTGAAAAAAATATAAAAATTTCTGAAGTAAATAATTTTGATTCAGTTAGCGGCAGAGGTCTAAGTGCAGACTTATATGGCAAAAAATATTTTGCCGGCAATAGAGAATTTATGGAAGAAGAAAAAATTGACCTAAAGGACTATGAAAGGAAGGCAGAAAAACTTGCAGGAGAGGGCAAAACTTCTATGTACTTTGCTGGTGAAAGTGAGGTCATTGGAATAATTTCTGTAAAGGACCTTCCAAAGAAAAGCTCCAAAGATGCCATTGCCCTTTTAAAAGCCATGGGCAAAAAAATAATAATGCTTACTGGTGCCAACGAGAAGACAGCAGAAGCCATAGGGCGAGAAATTGGCGTTGACGAAACTTTTGCAGGTCTACTTCCAGATGAAAAAAACAAAAAAATTGATGACCTGCAAAAATCTGGCGACAAGGTCCTCATGATTGGTGACGGAATAAATGACGCCCCCTCCCTTGCCAAGGCTGACATTGGCATGGCAATAGGTCACGGCACAGATGTGGCAATAGAGTCTTCTGATGTGGTCTTAATGAGGTCAGACCTCTTAGATGTTGTCTCTGCCCTTGAACTTTCCAGTGCCACAATAAAAAATATAAAGGAAAATTTATTCTGGGCATTTTTCTACAACACAATTGGAATTCCTCTTGCGGCAGGTCTTTTATACCCAGGCTTTGGCATAAAATTGTCGCCAATGTTTGGCGCCTTTGCCATGAGCATGTCTTCAGTTTTTGTTGTTAATAATGCACTAAGGCTTAGAAGATTTAAGCCAAGGGGTATAAGTTCTTTGGAAGAAAAAACTCCTGAAAAGGAAAAAAATCTTCGTGAAGAGAATGTAAAAACTCAAGAAGAAAATAAGCTAACTACAATAAAAGTAGAGGGCATGATGTGTGAGCACTGCGAAAAAAGAGTAAGTGAAGCCCTGGAAAAAACTGGCAAGGCAAAAAATGTCCTTGCCAACCACGAAGGTGGCACAGTAAATTTTGTCGACCAGGGAATAACTGCTGAAGAAATAAAAAAAGCAGTGGAAGAAGCAGGTTATAAAATTATTAAAAATAAAGGAGAAAATAATATGGAAAAAATTTTAAAAGTTGAAGGAATGTCTTGTATGCACTGTGTAGCTCATGTAAAAGAAGCACTTGAAAAGCTAGAAGGCGTAAGGGAAGCTGATGTAAAGCTTGAAGAAAAAAGAGCAGAAGTAAAAATGGACAAAGAAGTTTCCGATGAGGCCCTTGTAAAGGCAGTGGAAGGCGCATGTTACTCTGCAGAAATAGAAAAATGAGAGCAGAAAAAGATGTGCAGCTGAGGAAATTAAAAACTGTCAGGGGACAAATTGATGGTCTTATAAAAATGGTTGAAGATGACAGGTACTGCCTGGACATATCCAACCAGCTTATGGCATCAATCTCCATCCTAAAAAATATCAACAAGGATGTCCTGACAGCTCACCTAAGAGGCTGCGTCAAAGAATCCTACTCTAAGAGCCAGGAAGAAATTGACGAGAAAATCGAGGAGATTAACACTATAATAAACAAGTTGTCAAAGTAGGTGTGATATGAAAATTAAAAAAATATTTTATTTGTTAGTAGTCTTAATTTTTCTCACAGCTTGCAAGAAGGACCAAGCTCATGAGATAAAATTTTCCACTGGAGAAGTTTATAAGTTTGAGACTTTGAGCGTGGAAGTAATAGCTGATGAAGAAAAAATGAAAACTAGAGAAATTTTTTCTTCTGAGGACAATGAAGAAAAGTTAAAAGAAATAATTAGTCTTTTGGAAAAGTGCCAGGCTACAGACCCAGGTTATGGATATAAATCTATCCCAGATTATGATAGTTTAATAATTAAACTGAGAGATAAAAACAAGGAAGATACAATTTATATGTATGACTCAAAAAGAGATAGAAACACAAAAAAATTTCACTATTCTTTATATGGCAGTCTTGGAAAATATGATGGAGCTTGTCTTTTATCTGATGACGATTTAATTTCTGAGATAAAGTATATAGTGGACAAATAAAAAAGTCACGGTAGGTTTTACCGTGATTTTTTGTGCATAAATTTATTTTACCAAGTGCAGAGACCAGTTTTTTCTTGAATCTTCCAAAGTATTCTCATGAAAAATCTCTTTTCATGATGATCTTCAAGAGGAAGAGTGTAGTCACCGCCTTCATTATTCCAAAGTCTTTCAAAATATTCTTCCATTTCTCTTGGAATTTCAGAATTTTTTTCCATTTCAAGAGCTAGGTTTGTCTCCAAGTTATAGTTGTCCAAGTTTCTCCTTGTGTAGTTGGCAGAGCCAAGTATGGCAAGAGGATTTTTGTCCTTGAATTTAAAGTAAATAAATTTCGTGTGGAACTGCTCGCCAGAAGTTTGATACCAGCGAATATTTATGTCTGGATAGTCTTCCTTTAGTTCAGAGAGGGCAGGTCTATTGGGCGACCCATTTTTTTCAAGACCAAAGGCATCTTTGTTGAGGTCAGCTATAATTTTTACATCGACGCCGCGTTCTGCAGCTTCGCCAAGTTCTCTTAAAATCCTAAATTCTGATAGATAAAAGATTCCAAGATTTATCTCGTCGCCCTTCTTTGTTTCCTTAATATTTTTTGAAATTTCATCATAAATTTTTCCTTCAGTGATGACCTTGAGCTTGTAGGGAGAAGTGACTTCTTCTGCCTTAAAATTTTCTATTGCGTCAGGTAATTTGTCAAAAAATATAGATTCAGACTTAATCAAATCTTCCATGGCCTTGCCGCGAAAGACTAAGGCAACATTAGAGTGATAAGCTGAAGGGTCGTGTGGATTGGCTGATGCAACTAGGGCTTCCTTTTCTGAAATGACAACTTTTCTGTGGTTGCCCTTGAAGTTGGCAAGCTTTAAGATGGACCTAATATTTACCTTGTCGGCATCCTTGTCAAAAAAGTTTCTTATCCAGCCGCCACCAGATGTCCCAAACCACTTGACATAAGCCCTGTAGCCACCAGATAAAAGAGGGTTGGAGTCGCGCATTTTATTTAAGTCAGTGACTACGACATCAATTCCATTTTCACGAAGCTTCTTCAGATTATCTTCTTCATAGGCACCGTAAAAATTATTTATGGGGTCTGTGACAAATAAAATTGGCATGTCAGGATTTTCCTTTTTCTTTGCCACTAAAAGGTCTGTCATCTCTTCAACTTGATTTGGAAAGTCCATGGACTTGTCATACTCATCATTGTAGAGGAAAAAATCAATCATTAGAAATTTTTCGGCATTTTTTATAGTTTCCAGCTCGCGCTTAAAAATTTCATGCTCATGAATCCTCTTGCCATCTTTAAGATAAGTTAAATCATATAAAAACTTACAGTCAGCATCCTTAAAATCGCTGGATACATTGGTGCCAGGAGGATTTTTTGTATTTAAGCTGTATAAAATTGGAATAAAAATAAGTAATAAAATAATTAAAATCATAATTTTCTTTTTCTTTTTCAAAGCGACCTCCTTTTTTCTCATTATACCAAAATTTAACAGCTAACTTACAAAGAAAAATAAAAAAATAAATTGACAAGTGTTATAGACTGTTATATAGTGTTATATAGCAAGGAGGCAAAATGAAAATTATTTTAATAAATGGATCCTCAGTTCCTCTTTATGAACAGATAAAAAATGCAATTAAAGAAAATATTTTAAAAAACAAGGTTGAAGAAGGCGAGCAGCTCCCTTCTGTAAGGACTCTTTCTAAAGATTTAAAGGTAAGCATTTTGACAGTAAAAAAAGCTTACGATGAGTTGGAAGAAGAGGGCTTTGTTGAATCAAGACAGGGACTTGGCACCTTTGTCGCAGCTAAAGACTCTGAAGTAAAAAGAGAAGAACTACAAAAGAAATTAGAAGAGCATTTGCAAGAGGCAATAAATTTGTCTATCCAATTAAATTTAGACAAAAAGACAATTTTAGAATTATTTGAAATTTTATACAAGGAGGGAGTGGAATATGACAAATAAAATTGAAGTTAGAAATTTGAAAAAAACTTATGACAATTTTGTCCTTGGGGAAAATTCCTTGGATATAAAAAAGGGATTTATCACTGGATTTATTGGGAAAAATGGAATGGGAAAGACAACTACAATAAAGTCACTCTTGTCACTAATAAATTACCATGGAGAAATTTTTGTCGACGGCCAAGATGCAAAAAACTTAAATTATCTTCAAGATGTTGGAGTAATTATGGACGAATCTTTTCTTGCCAAGGACTGGAAAATTTCAATGGTAAATGAGGCAATGAAGTGTGGCTATGAAAATTGGGATCAAGATAAATTTTTCACATATATCAAAAATTTTGGCATTGAAAAAAACAAAAAAGTTAGAGAATTATCTCGTGGAATGAAAATAAAATTAATGTTTTCAATTGCGCTTTCTCACAAGGCAAATCTTTTAATTTTAGATGAGCCAACAAGTGGGCTTGACCCAAGTATGCGAGATGAACTTACAGATATGTTAAAGGAATTTGTGGAAGATGAAAATAACACAGTGCTTTTTTCCACTCACATAACAGAAGATTTAGACAGAATTGCTGACTATATTATTTTTATTGACCAAGGAAAGATTGTTGAGGAGTGCCCTAAAGAAGAATTTTTGGAAAAATATTTTGTTTTAATGGGAGGAGCAGAAGATCGAGAACTTTTGAAAGATTTTGATCTTCTTGGCATAAAAGCAAGTGACACTTCCTTTGAAGCCCTAGTGAAAGATATTCAAGATAAAAAAATTCCAGAAGAATTAATTCTTGAAAAGCCAGATATAAATAAAATTTTAGTTTTATATGGGAGGAAAAAATGAAAGATATTAAAAAAATAATAAAGTTAGATTACATTTCAATAGTCCCCTATTTTACTTTTAAAAATTTAATTATAATGATTTTTTTATATTGTTTTTATTTTGTTGTGAGCAAAAATCCAGCCATAGCAATTTCAATGCCCCTAATATTTGCCATAATTTATTCCTCTTATCCTTTTTTAGTTGGAGATGAGGCTGGATTAGATGGTTTATATAAAATTTTTGGAATAAAGAATAGAGATGTTGTAATTGGAAGATATATATTTGCAATAATTTTATTTTTATTTGCAGTAATAATTGGACTTATATTTACAATTTTATCTTTATTTTTATCTAAAGACCTTGAAATGGGAAATATATTACCAACTTATGCATCATATTTTCTCGTTTATATAATTATGATTTGCATTCAATATCCAATATTTTTTAAATATGGATACACAAAGGGTAGGACAATTTATCTAATACCAGTTATAATAATTGGAATTTTAGGATTTTTAGGGAGTTATTTTGACGAAACAGCTAAAAAAGTTTTGTTAGCAATAGAGAACAATAAAATTATAAGTTCTGGAGTATTTTTATTAATTTTTATAATTATAATTTTTTCATCAATAAAGATTTCTGAAAAGAATTATAACAACAGAGATTTCTAAAAAAAATAAGGTGTTGGAAAAAATCCAGCACCTTGTTTTTTATTTAATTTTATTCGTCGAATCCACCTGTGTAGAGCTTGTAATAAATTCCTCTTTGTTCTAGCAAGTCTTTGTGGTCTCCTCTTTCTACGATTTCTCCATTTTGAAGGACGATAATAACATCAGAGTTCATAATTGTGGAGAGCCTGTGGGCAATTACAAAAGTAGTTCTTCCCTTCATGATTTCGTCCATCCCCTCTTGGACAATCTTTTCTGTACGAGAGTCAATAGATGATGTCGCCTCGTCAAGGATCATAACTGGTGGGTTAAATATTTCTGCTCTAGCAATGGATAAAAGTTGCATTTGCCCTTCAGAAAGTTCGCCACCTGCTCCAGTGATAAGAGTGTCGTAGCCATTTTCTAGGTTCTTTATAAAGTCATGAGCCTTAGTCCTCTTAGCCACTGCAAGGGTTTTATCCATGTCCACATCATCTACAGAGTAATTTATATTTTCTGCAATAGTGCCTGTGAAGAGGTGAGTGTCTTGTAATACCATGCCAAGTGATGAGCGGAGATCATCTTTTTTTATTCTTTTAATGTCAATTCCATCAAAGGTAATTTCGCCACTGTCAATGTCATAAAATCGGTTAATCAAATTTGTTATTGTAGTTTTTCCTGCACCAGTTGCACCAACAAAGGCAACTTTTTGGCCAGGCTTGGCGTAGAGATTTAAATTTTTCAAAACTTTATTTTCGCCGTCATAGGAAAAGTCTACATCCTTAAATCTTATGTCGCCCAAAAGTTCTCTGTAGTCATCTGTCTTTAAGTCGTGCCAAAAATATTTTTCTTCTCCATCAATCTCTCTAATAACTTTTTCCACATCGCCTGAATAATCTTCTGGCTCAACTTCTAAAAAGTCGAAAATTCTTCTTGCTCCTGCAAGGGCAAGGACAACAGAATTTATATTGCCACCGATTTGTCCCATGGGACCAGTTATAGTCCTTGATAGTTGCAAGAAAGATGCAACGACGCCAACTGTTATTCCATACTTTCCAGAAACAGCCATTAGTCCACCAATAAGTGCAAATAAAATATATTGGAAGTTTCCAATGCCAAAAATCATTGGGAATAAAAATAAGCCCAACCTGTTTGCAATCATTGTATTATTCATTAACTCATCGTTAATTACTCTAAAATCTTCTCGAGCTATATCTTCGTGGTTAAAAACTTTTACAACTTTTAATCCGTCAATCATCTCTTCGATGTAGCCATTAGTCTTTGCAAGTGAATTTTGTTGATTCATAAAATAATGTGAAGACTTACCCCCAATAACATTCATGACAAAAATCATAAGTCCAACTGTAAAAATTATTACAAGAGAAAGAGTAGCTGATTGCGAAAACATTGCAATGAGAACCATGATAATTGTCATCATAGAAGAGACAAAAGAAGGAAAGGATTGTGCAATCATATCGCCAAGCGCCCTGACATCATTTGTGTAGTAAGACATAATGTCGCCGTGACTTTTCTTATCGAAGTAGGACACTGGAAGGGTCTGCATCTTTTCAAACATAATCTTTCTCATGTCGCCAAGGGTATTTTCAGAAATGTAGACCATAAGCCTTGAATAGGTAAAGGATGAAAGAACACCTAGAGCCAGGAAGCTTCCCATCTTAATTAGCATGGACAAGAGGTCAGAAAAGTCTGGTTTTGAGCTATTTACCAAGGGGATGATGTAGTCATCAATTAAAAATCTCATAAATAAGGACACAGAAATTGTGGCAAGAGATGAAATTATTACCATTATAGAAACTGCAAGGAGTTTAAATTTATGTCTTTTAAAAATAAAGGAAAATAATTTTTTCGCAGCAACTTTATTTTCTTTAGATGTAATTTTTACCTTATTCTTTCGCATCAAAATCACCGTCACTTTCTTGAGTTTCATTAATTTCTCTATAGATTGGACTCTTTTCGATGAGCTCAGCGTGCTTACCAATAGATTCAATTTCTCCCCTATCTATAACAAGAGTGTAGTCAGTATTTTTCAGTGACTTTATCTTTTGTGATATTAAAATTTTTGTCATGTCAGGTCTAAGTTTATTTAAAGATTCGATTATTTTTTCCTCAGTCTTGTTGTCAAGAGCAGAAGTTGAGTCATCCATTATTAAAATTTTTGGGTTTTTCAAAAGAGACCTGGCAATAGAAATTCTCTGCCTTTGTCCACCGGAAAAGTTTGTGCCACCTCTTTGCACCATCATGTCCAGGTCCTTTTCAGGGTCTATGAAGTCATCACAGGATGCAATGTAAAGTGCTTCCTTTAACTGGTCGTCAGTTAAATTTTCATCAGCCCACTTTAAATTCTCACGAAGAGTCCCAGTGAAGAGTTGATTTTTTTGTAGGACGACAGAAACTTCATCTCTTAAAGAAATTAAATTGTAATTTTTTACATTTTCTCCGCCAACAGAGACATCGCCCCTGCTAGTGTCAAAGAGTCTTGCTATTAAGCTTATAAGAGTGGACTTGCCTGAACCTGTGGGACCAATTATGCCAACATAGTCGCCATAATTTATTTTTAGATTTATATTTTTTAAAACTGCCTTATCTAGGTCTCCTGAATAAGAAAAGTAGACATGGTCAAAAACAATTTCTCCATTTTTTACAACTTTTACAGAATTTTCTGGGCTAACAATGCTTGGAGTAGTTTCTATTACATCATTAATTCTCCTGATGGAATTTCTAGCAATAGTAATTTGTACAAGAATCATTGAAAGCATCATAAGAGAAATCTGAATTTGAATTGCATAAGTTATAAGACCTGTAAGAGCACCTGTAGACATGTTGCCTGCAACAATAAAGTGACTTCCCAGCCAAGCAATTAAAATAGTCATGAAATAAGTGGAAAAGTTCATAAGCGGATTCGAAAAAGCAAGAAGTTTTGAGGCTTTGATGTAGTTATTTTGTAGTTCATCAGAAACATCGTTAAACTTTCTTATTTCCTTATCTTCTTTAACAAAGGATTTTACAACTCGAATTGCAGATAAATTTTCAGACACATCTGTATTTAATTTGTCTGTGATTTTAAAAACTTTTTCAAAAATAGGATAGGCTCCTTTTATTATTAGACCCATGCCAATACTAATAAATGGAATTATAATAACAAAGGTTGGCGCCAGTTCTCGCGATAGCTTAAAGCTCATGATAAAGCAAAAAATCAGAGTGAGAGGGGACCTTATTGCCATCCTTATAGTCATTTGAAATGCCATTTGCACCATTTGCACATCAGTAGTCATTCTTGTTATAAGAGTTCCCCTCTTGAACTTGTCCATGTTTTCAAAGGAAAATTTTGTAATATTATCGAACATAGAGTAACGCATATTTTTTGCAAGACCAGAGGATGCCTTTGTAGCAAGATAGCCTGAGATGATACCAGTGGCAAGGGTTATTCCTGCGACAACAAATAAAATAAGGCCGTAGTGGATAATATTACCTCTTGCATTTTTAAGTATGCCCTCATCAATGATCTTCGTCATGAAAAAGGGAATTGCTGCATTCATTAAAACTTCTATTAAAACAAAAAAAGGCGAGAGAATAGCATATTTTTTATACTCGCCTAAATTATCAAAAATAACTTTTAGCATATAGCACTTCCTAAATTTTTATTATACTTTAATATATCTACCCAAAAAAACTTTGTCAAATATTTTACTAAATTTATTATAATACTTTACTTAAATGAATTGAAATTGATACTTCTTTGTACTAATATAATATTAAGAGTATTTTATTATTATTAACGGAGGAATTATTATGACAGACAATAAAAAAGAAAAAGATTTAATTGAAAATTCAAAAACTCTTTCTGATGCAAAAAAGAAACAAATGAAGGCAAACATGGACCAACAAAAGCAAATCAACTCAGAAAACAGACCAGACTCTGATATATATGCTAAGACAGAAAGAAAAGATCCTGAAACAGGAATCGAAATTCCAACTGAAAATTCTGTTGAAGAAGCTAAAGAATGGGTTGACAACGAAAATAGAATGTAAAAATTGGCCTAGGAATAGGCCTTTTTTCATAAGAGGTGCAAATGGATAAAAAATTTTTAGAATGGCTCCTTAGCATAAGGACGGAGACATTAAATAGGTATATGATTGCAATTACACACCTGGGCACAGGCGGTGCTATTTGGCTCTTCACCACATTTATTTTATTTTACTTGGGATTTAGAATTGAGAGCGTAAATATTGCCCTTGCCCTAATTTTTAATGGAATAGTTTGCAATTTACTTTTAAAAAATATTTTAAAGAGAAAAAGACCTTCATGGATATCAAAAGTTGAGCTTTTGATAAAAAATCCAACAGACTTTTCCTTTCCATCAGGTCACGCATCTTCATCCTTTGCAGCTGCTTTAACTATTTACTTTTACTTTAAGGGCATGGGAATATTTTTCCTAGTTGTGGCAACTTTAATTGCCCTCTCTAGGATCTATCACTTTGTCCATTATCCCAGCGATGTAATAATAGGAGCAATACTTGGCATAGTTATTGCCATTCTTACGAAAAACAATTACGACAAATTTATCTTAGAATTTTTGCAAACAAATGCTGCCTTTTTATTTAGACCTCTTCCTAAGATCTGAAAAAAATTCGCTTATTAAGTTTGCACATTCCCTCTCTAAGATTCCAGACTCATAACTTATCCTGTGATTAGTTATGAGTTTTTCTATTTTTTGGTGAGAAAGGACTGCGCCAAAGCGCTTATTCCTTGCACCGAAATATAAATTTTTTATGCGGGCATTTAAAATAGCGCCCACACACATGAGGCAGGGCTCTAAGGTCACATAGATGTCGCAGCCTTCTAAGTGATAGGAATTTAAATTTTTTGACGCCATATTTATAGCCATAATTTCTGCATGGGCAAGAGGAGAGTGAAGCTCTTCTTTTTTATTGTAGCCATATCCAATTACTTTATTATTTTTTACAATGACACATCCTACGGGCACGTCGTCAGACAAAAGTGAGCGCCGTCCATAGCGGATTGCCTCTTTCATATACTTGATTTCCATAAAATTATTATAGCAAATAAAAAAATTTATTGTAGAGAGGTAATTTGCCTTTATAAAAGATATATGAAAAAATTTCTCTGTGATATAATATTAATTGGTGATAATATGTCAGAAATAAAATTAGAGCTTGAAGTGTGCGGCGGCTGCAATGAAAAAATTGGCGTCAAAGATTTATCGAGCATCTTAAAAGATTTAAAGCCCTACAAGAGAGAAGAAATAACAGTGGGCTTCGACGGAAGAGACGATGCCTGCGTCTATAAAATAAACGAAGACATCTCCCTAGTTGAGAGTTTGGACTTTTTTTCTACAATGGTAAAGGATCCCTATGACTTTGGAAGGATTGCATCTACAAATGCAATATCCGACATCTATGCCATGGGTGCAGAGCCAAAATTTGCCCTGAATATAGTTTGCTTTCCTGAAGGAGAAAATCTTGAAATTTTAAAAGAAGTTCTTCGAGGTGCAGGAGATGTATGTCGCGAGGCAGAAGTTTCAATAACTGGAGGACATTCTATTCACGACAGAAAAATTAAATTTGGTCAATGCGTGACAGGTCTTGTGAAAAACAATGAAATCTGGACCAATAGGGGCGCAGAAGTGGGCGATTATTTTATTCTGACAAAGCCTCTTGGCGTGAGCCTAGTTATGAGCGCTTATTCTGTAGGAATGACCTCAGAAGAAAATTACATAGAGGCTATAAAAAATATGACCACATTAAATAAGTATGGAGCAGAAATTTTAAAGAAGTACAAAGTTTCTTCTGTCACAGATGTGACGGGCTTCGGTCTACTTGGCCATCTGGACGAGTGCACTGAAGACTCTGTAGAAATTTTTGCCGACCAAATAAATTTCTTGCCGGGAAGTTATGAAGCAGCCAGTGAATTTTTATTCACTGCAGGTGGTCAGAGAAATAGAAGGGCACTAGAAGATAAGGTTGAATTTACTTTTGATGACTTTGCCCTAGAAGAAGTGCTCTTTGATCCACAGACATCTGGTGGACTTCTCTTTGCTGCAAAAAAAGATGAGGCAGATAAAATTTTAGCTGAAATGAAAGAATGTGGAATTCCTGCTTTTTATGTAGGTCGCGTGATACCAAGAGAAAATAAAAAATTTAAGGTGATATAAATGGAAATTGATGCAAGAGGATATGCTTGTCCAAGGCCAGTAATTATGACTAAAAGGGCAATTAGCGAAAATAATTTGGAAGAAGTTTTAGTAAGAGTAGATAACGAAGTTGCTACAGAAAATTTAAAAAAGATGGCAGACCAATTGGGCTATACAACAAGTATTGTTGAAAATTCAAAGACTGACTACGAGGTCTACCTAAAGAAATCAGAAGATGGAAAAAAATCTGAAGTTGTTAGTGATGAATATGTTGTAATCTTTTCATCAGACAAACTTGGCATTGGCGAAGAAGAATTTTCTAAAAAATTAATGGAATCCTTCACTTATGCCCTATCAGAAGAAGATAGCCATCCTAAATACATCTTGTGCTACAATTACGGAGTTCATCTAACGACAATAAATGAAAAAACTGTGGAAGACTTTAAAAAATTAGAAGAAAAGGGCACAGAAATTTTATCCTGTGGACTTTGCCTTGAAAATTATAAATTAAAAGATGAGCTTAAAATTGGCGAAATAACAAATATGTATAGAATTTGTGAAATTATGACTAAGTACAGAGTCATAAAACCATGCTAGAATATTTTCTCTTGACCTTTGATTCCTCAAACAAATCAATAAAGGCAGAGAGAGTTTTAAGGAAAAACAAACTAGCCGCAAGAGTAATACCAGTGCCTGAAGAATTATCCAAGGGCTGTGGCTTTGCTGTGAGGTTAGATGGAAATTTAAA
>NZ_KV804745.1:25248-159401 GCF_001811425.1 Peptoniphilus sp. HMSC062D09
AAAGAGGCAAAAATTTTTTTGTGTGAAAAAAATATTTGTCCCAAGGGAATTTATAAGTTCCTAGAAGAAAATTCTGCTAGAAAAATTATAAGGATTGGTGAAAAATGATTTACTTAGACAATTCATCTACCAGCCTAATAAAACCGGATGTGGTGGCAAAAACTTTATATGAGGCTCTTGCCAGCAAAAAATTTTCCAATCCATCTCGTGGATTTTATGATGAAGCTATAAATTCAAGTCAGGCAGTCTACGATACTCGGGAGATTATTGCAGATTTTTTTGGCATAGAAGATCCACTTAATATTGCCTTTACGGCAAATATAACTACATCTTTGAATTTAATTTTGTCCTCTCTATTTAAAAAGGGCGACCACATTATTACAAGCCTAACAGAGCACAACTCTGTCCTAAGGCCTCTCTATCAACTTGAAGATAGGGGAGTAGAACTTTCTTTTATAGACATTGATGACAATTTTAATTTAAAATTAGAGGAATTGGATAAATATTTAAGGGAGAACACTAAGGCAATAGTTATTACTGCAGAATCCAATGTAAGTGGAGCTATGACAGATTTAGATTACCTTTATGACTTTGCCATAGACCATGATCTTTTAGTAATAATTGACGGAGCACAGGCTGCAGGCACAGTGAAAATAAAATTTAATGAGAGAAAATATCCAAGGATAATTTTTTGCATAACAGGTCACAAGGCTCTCTTTGGTCCAAGTGGCACTGGGGCAATAATAGATTTGTCTGGCGAAAAATTTAAAAATGTCTTTACTGGCGGCAGCGGAGTAAATTCTTTTGACAGATTTAACCCAGTAGACATGCCCGATGTCTTCGAATATGGGACAATTAATTTTCACTCAATTATTGCATTAGGCGCTGGGGTAAAGTTTATTGATGAAGTAGGCATAGATGAAGTTTCAGAAAAAATTCACTGTCTTCGCAAAAAACTTTATTATGGCATAAGAGATATTCCTGGCATAAAACTATACTCAAATGAAAAAAATACATCCATAGTTTCCTTTAACTATAAGGACTATGCCTCATCAGAAATCTCAGAAAAATTATATAAGATGAGTAAGATTGCCTCAAGGGGAGGAATCCACTGTGCGCCACTCTTTCACGAGAGAGTGGGAACAAAAAATCAGGGCATAGTGAGACTTTCACTTTCCTATTTTAACAATGAGGATGAAATAGATAAGACAATAGAGACAATAAAAAAGCTAAAATAAGCACACAGGAGGGACAAATGGCATTTAAAATAATATCTGATTCTTCATGCGACTTAGATATGAGGACAATTGAAGAACTTGATATAGAAGTTTTAAAAATAAAAAGCACAGATCAAGATGGAGAAGACCTGCCAGAAGAAATGACTAATAAAGAAATTTACCAAGAGATGAGAGATGGCAAATTTTTTAAAACTAGTCAAATAACTTACTACGAATACTTACAAAAATTTGAAGACCTGGCAAGTAAAGGCATTAGTTTTATCTGCATCACACTTTCATCAGGACTTAGTGGAACTTTTCAAAATGCCTGCATGGCAAAAAAGGAAATAGAAGAAAAATATCCTGTAAAAATTGAAGTCATTGACTCCCTTGCAGCTTCAGTTGGCTTTGGTCAAATAACATACTTTGCAGGGCTTGCAGCAAAAAATGGAGCGAGCTTTGAAGAAGTAACTAGCCTGGTAAATTTTTTAGTTAAAAATACCAAACACATCTTTACAGTTTTTGACCTTAAATATCTCTATGAAGGCGGCAGAGTTTCCAGGACCAAGGCAAAAATCTCTAGCGTCTTAAATATTTTGCCAATCCTTGAAGTTGATGAAGAGGGAAAACTTTTTGTGTCAGAAATTGTGCGCGGTAAAAACAAATCCTACAGAAGGATGGTGGAAATTATTTCTGAAAATTCCACATCAGATGGAAGTGACAGAGTCTTCCCAGTTTATGCAGACGACAAGGAAATTTTAAATCCCCTTATTTCTAAACTAGAAAAAGAGAATTACCACAAATATTTGTCACTGGAGATAGGTCAAACAATAGCAGCCCATGTTGGTCCAGACATTTGTGGATTGGGTTATCTGGCTGAAAATATTCCTGAAGAATTTAAAAAATATTTGGACTAAAATAAAATTTAAAATAAAAATAATGCAAAGTAAAAGGAAGCCATGTTTGACTTCCTTTTTTTAAGCTCTTTGTAATTTTGGTTTTTCTGTCATCTTCTTTAGAGAATACATTGCAATTAAAAATACTATAAATTCAGATATAAAGGCTCCCAGGAATAAATATCTTGCTCCAAAAAGCCTTACACATAGGTAAATGGAGAAGAAGAGGGCCACTGATCCTCTCATTATATTTATTACTATGGAATATTTTGGATTTCCAATGGCAGAAGAAAGTGTTGCTATAAATAAATTGTGTCCTGCCAATAAAAACATCAAGGCGTAAAGCCTTAGGGGTCTAATGGAAGATGAAATCATAGTTTTATTTTCTAAAAACATATTAAATAATTTTTCTGCCCCAAAATATGATATGGCATACATAATTATGGAAATTATAGAGATAAAGATGAAACTCATTTTTATAATTTTTAAACTTTTTTCTCGCTCTTCTGATCCATGATAGTAGGAAAGGAGTGGCAGAGTTCCGTGGCAGACTCCTTGGAAGGTTGAGTTTGCAAAGACGGAGAGGTAATTTATAACTGCATAGGCTGATAAAAATTCTGGCGAAATATATTTTATTATGAATAAGTTAAAGATAAAGACGAAGGTTGCTGTGTTAAGTTCAGAAATAAATTCGCCAAAGCCATAGGCAATAGTTGTCTTTAAATAGGACAAAATTTCTTTTGCCCTCATTTTTATTTTCACAAAGCGAAGATAGCCCTTGGCAGCCCTAAAGTGAATGAAAAAAATGACGCAAGATAAGAACTGTGCAATGCCCGTAGCAAGAGCGGCACCTCTCACTCCCATGTGAAACTTGTCGATTAAAATATAATCTAAAATAATATTTGTAAGGCAGGCAGAAACTGCACCTATTATTGCAGTCCTTGGAAAGCCATCCACCTTTACCAATACTTCAAAGGCATAGGAAATTATATAAAAGGGCGAGAAGAATACAATTACAGATAAATAATCGTGAGACAGTTGAAATAAGGTTGAGTTTGCCCCCAAAAATAAAATTATTTTATCCATAAAAATCAGTGCAAGGGCGGCAAGAAGACCTGCAAAGGCAAGTATAAAAATAAGAATAAAGGTAAAGACCTTATTTGCCTCGTCTCGATTTCCCTTGCCAAGCTCAATGCCAATTATGGTTTGAGAGCCAACGCCTGTTATGATGGCAATGGCAAAGAGAAAATTCACATAGGGAATAACTATTGTCACTGCAGATAATTCTAACTCACCTGCAAAATTTGCTACAAAAAATCCGTCGACAATTGTGTAAATTGAAAAGACCCACATAGCAATTATAGATGGGATAACAAATTTGAAAAATTGTCTCTTTAAGTTCATAAAACACCTCTGATTCCTAAATTATATATCAGCCCTATTTTTTAATCAAGAAAGACAAAATGGAAGCTTACCTATTATCAATAAGGATTCTCTTTGATATAATTAAAGATAATTTAAGGGAGGAAAATTATGAAAAAAATTATAGGAATTTCTGTGAATTCACTTAGGGAACTTTCTCAAAAAGATGTTGGCGAGATTGGAGCAGAGGGTCAAGACTGGCAGCTATTGACGACTGATTATATTAGGGCCATAGAAAGAAATGGAGGTCTGCCAATTTTAATTCCTAACATAAAGAGCATAGAGGACATGAGTCTTATCCTCGATAAGCTTGACGGACTACTTTTATCTGGCGGTCACGATGTGAACCCAAGAATCTATAAGGAAAGAAACAGTGGAAAGGCAGGCAACTTTGACAACCTAAGAGACCATCAAGAAATTTTTATGACACAATATGCCCTTGAAAGGGACCTACCTATACTTGGAATTTGCAGAGGTCTTCAAATTTTAAATGTAACACTTGGCGGATCCATTCACCAAGACTTGCCTTCAGCAGGCTTCCCTGCCCATTCACTTAACAATTCGCTGAGAAATGAGCCCTCACATTTATTAAAAATTTTTGAAAATTCTCCTCTCTATGAAATATTTAAGAGAGATGAAATTTGGACAAACTCCTACCACCACCAAGGCATAAATGAACTAGGAAGGGGCTTAAAGGTTGCCGCACTTTCAGAAGAAGGACTTGTTGAAGCAGCTTATCTTGAGGACAAAAAATTCGTCCTAGGAGTACAGTGGCATCCAGAAATGATGTACGACGACAAGGAAATGAATATGATTTTTGAAAAATTTATTGACGCTTGCAAGTAAGTTTATAAATTTTTGAGAAAATTAAGGGGTTGTTGCAAAAGACCCCTATATAGAAAAAAGACGAGGAAACATAAAAATCCTCGTCTTTTTGTAATTAGAATATCCCTGGTTAGACCAGGGGTTCAATTTAGCTTTAGCGATGAAAAACTAATAAAAAAAGACATCCATGTTGAAATAAATTGTGGTTTACCAGAACACAAAAATAACAGGAGGTTTTTTATTTGTTTAACACCTCTATATTATTTCTTTCGTTTAGTGTAAGATTTTTATAGCTCATATTAACCTCCGTGTGTGTTTTTGCCGTTATTAACACTTTACACGAAGTTAGTATGAGTTTTTATTTTTTATTTGTGTCGCATTTAATTTTACAACTTATCAAATGAAAAGAGAGACTCGAATTAACGAGTCTCACCAATATTTGACATAGAGCCTTTTTATATAAGTGATGGGATAATAGATTTTATTTTACATTAAATATATATAGAATTTACTTTTGAATGCAATAATTTTGCAGAAGGAGTGAAAGGATGAGTAAAAAAATAAAATATATTTGTAACGGGGCGTTAGTTTTAATTTTAATTTTAATTTTTATTTTTTGGAAAGATGTAGACTTTGGAGATACAGTTATAGTTCAAAACGCAGTTTCTTATGAGAAGGGTAAGGTTATAAAAGTTTTAGATGAAGATACAGTTGAGAGTTATCCAAATTTAAAGACTGGATCCCAAAAAGTTTTGGTTGAAATGAAAAATAAAAGGTTTGATAAACCAATAACTATAGAAAATAATTTATTTTCGGAACATTCTGTGTACTTAGAGGAAGGTTCTAAGGTAATAGTTTATGTGGACGAACCAAAGGGGATTGAGCCATATTATACAATTTATAATTACGACAGATCTGTCCCAATAGCTATTATGTTAATTTTATTTTTAATAATGTTATATGCAATTGGAAAGTCAAAGGGGATAAAATCTGCGGCATCACTTTTTATAAGTTTATATTTAATGTTTTGTTTTATGATCCCTCTAATATATTTGGGACATTCGCCAGTATGGATTACAATATTAACCTGTGTCTTGGGAAGTATTTATTCGGTTGTAATACTCCAAGGTTACACATTAATTGGACTTGTAAACTTAATAAGTGTGTCAGTTGGATTTATATCTGCTGCAATATGTTTTTATATTTCATCTTATTTCACACATTTAAGTGGATATAATTTAGCTGATGTAGAAGGACTCTTACTTATAAATTCAAAAACAGGATTACAAATATATCCTCTTATGTTTGCAGGTGTTGCCATAGCAACCTATGGAGCTTGTAAGGACGTTTCCGTTTCAATATCTTCTGCACTTCATGAGATATATGTGAAAAATCCTAAAATAACAAAAATAGAACTTTTTAAATCTGGGATGGTAATAGGAAAGGATATTATAGGTACTATGGTCGATACTTTGGTATTTGCATTTTTGGGAAGCTCCATAGCTACAGTTTTAGTTTTAATATCCTATGGAGTTGATTTTAATCAATTAGTTAGTTCAGATTTTTTTGCTGTTGAACTTGTCAATTCGCTCATAGGTACAGCAGTAGTAATTATAATGGTTCCAGTTAGTGCTTATCTATCAGGAGTAATCTATAAAAAAGAAAAAATCAAATTAAAAAGAAGATAAATTTACAAAATATTTATAAATCTATTACAAGAAAAATTCTTTATCTTTACAAATTTATGAAATAATAAATTTGACTGAAGAGGAGGTAAAAAGATGAGAAAAAAATTCAGTTTATTTTTAGTTGTGTTAATGTTATTATCAGTGTTTTCGCCACTTGGTTTAGAAATTAATGATAATAAGGTAGCAATTAACACAAATGTAGTAGAAGCAGCAGGAGATTATTTAGATGAACCAGATTTTTTCAAATATAATGAAACTAAATGGGTTTATGTAGATTCTGGTCAAGATCCTGGAAAGGAAAATGATAGATATTCTTGGACAAAGGGAGACTTTAAAGAGGGAACAGAATTAAAAGAAACAACTAAGTCTGATTTTTCGGCCAAGAGAGGCGAGCTATCTACTATCCAACCATATAATGAAGGTGTTTTACTAAAACAATATAAAGAAAATAAAGAGGACATAGAGGCGTACTTCTTCCTTCATAAGCTTGAAACTGAAAAACCACAAGAAGGTAAGGCTGCAATATTTAATATTGAGTATGACGACGCTGCAATAGTTTACTTAAATGGGAATGTTGTTTTTGAAGGATCAGTTCCAGAAGGTGGATATCCTACTAATTTATCTTATGGAGGATCAAATCAAGGAGATCCAATAAGAGAAGAGGTTACAATTACACCAAAACAGTTACAAGAGTTTTGGAATAATAATGGAGATAATTATATAGCAGTTGAAATCCATCAAGGAAGAGCAACATCCTCAGATATATTTTTTGCAGCTTATGATGGTTATTTTAAAGAATTACCACCAGAACCAGAAGCAGGAAGTATTCAAACAAATGCCATATTGACAATAGGAAAAGATCCTTCTGAAAGAAATTTCACATGGTATTCAAATACTAATGTACCAGGAAAGTTTGAATTTAAAGAAGCTAATGTAGATAAAGACTTTACAGGTGCAACAGTTTTAGATGCAAATGTAATCGAAAAAGTAAATAAAAAAGGATTCTCAAGTAATTCTGTTACACTTGAAGGATTAAAACCAAATACTGAGTATATGTATAGATATTCTAATGGAGAAACAGTTTCTGAAGTAGTAAATTTTAAAACACAAGGAACAGAAGATTTTAGTTTCTTTATTGCAGGGGACCCTCAAATAGGTTCAGGTGGATATTTAAATGGTAAAGAAGGATGGGATAAAACTTTAAAACTTTTACCAAGTATAGATCCCAATGCGTCATTCTTACTATCACTTGGAGACCAAGTAAATACATCATCTGATGAAGAACAATATGATGAATACATTAATAGAGAAGGATTTAAAGGCCTTACACTTGCAACAGTAATTGGTAATCATGACTCTGGAAACAGGGCCTACACTGAACATTTTAAATTTTCAAATGTTCAAGAAGAAGGTAAAACAACAGCAGGAAGCAATTACTACTATGTTTATAATAATACTTTATTTATTTGCTTAAACTCAAATAATAGAGATTATGCTGAGCATAAATCGACAATTAAAAAAGCAATCGCAGAAAATCCAAATGTAAAATGGAAAGTAGTGGCATTCCACCACCCTCCATATACAGTAGCCTCTCATGCATTAGATGGATATATTAGTAATATGAGATCAACACTTGTTCCTATATTTAAAGAAAACAAAATTGATCTTGTATTAAATGGACACGATCACGTTTATACAAGAACTCATGTAATGGATGGAACAAAACCAATAATTGAATGGGAAAATGGAGAAGAAGGAAAAGCACCGAGTGAATATGTAAATCCAAAGGGAATTATATATGTAACAACAAACTCGGCATCAGGCTCCAAACATTACAATATAATGAAGAATCAAAACTTTGAATTTTCAGCATTTAAAAATCAAGAATATATTCCAAATATTTCAAACCTAAAAATCACAGATAATTCTATTGAAGTAACAACTTATAGAACTAGCGACAAGAATATTGTAGATAGCTTTAAAATTATAAAAGAAGATCCAACACCAGTAAAGCCATCAGAAGTTAGAGTTACTTTTAAAGTTGATGAAAACAAAGGGAAATTCGTACCAAATGAAGATGGCGTAATTCTAAATACAAGAGTTCTTCCAATGAATTTTGATGCAACAAAATTAGAAAAAATGGCACCAGAAGTAGAAGGACTTGATGGATATAAATTTAAAGGTTGGGACAAAGAGTTTGTAGGCGAATTAGACCAAGATTTAACAATAAATGCTATATTTGAAAAAGTAGAAAAAACAGAACCAGAAGAAGATAATTCAGTTGAACCAACTAAACCAACTCCTACTCAACCAGAAAAAGATGACACAAGAGAAGAACCAATAAGACTCTTCCCTAGACATCATGATCGAACAGAAACTCATCCTGTTTATGTATCAAAATCAAGTATATTCACAAAAGAAGATGCATTAAAAAAGGGAAAGGAAATTGCAAATAAAAATTTAACAAAAAATTCTGGAAAAGTTACTGATATTGATGGACATTGGGCTAAAGATTCAATAAATTACGCACTTGAAAATAATTTAATTGACTTAATAGGAAATGAATTTAAACCAAATAAAAATGCTACAAGATATAGTGTAGTAAAGGCATTGGGAAGATTCAAAAAAATTGATGTGGAAAAATATAAAGGCAAGTCTTTGAAAGATGTTGATGCAAATTCAGAAGAATCTGCTTATGTAAATTGGGCAATCAAAAATGGTATTATAGTAGGCTATGAAGATAATACTTTTGGAGGAGATAGAGAGATAACTCGTGAAGAAATTGCGAGAATACTAAATTTATTTGCTGAAAAATTTGATATAAAAGTAAAGAATCTAGAAGCTCCTAAATTTAAGGATCAAAATAAGATTTCTGACTGGGCATCAAAAGATGTAAAAGAAGCAACAGAAAAGGGTCTATTAGTTGGACGTGATGATGGAACTTTTGGACCTAAAGATAATTTAACTAGGGCAGAAGTCGCTCAAATGATTGTAAACATGATTAAATAAAATCACAAGTTAAAGTAAATCTCAGTGTAAGAGCTGAGGTTTATTTTTATCCAATTCTTTATTAAAAAACAATAAAAATTCATTGAAAATCATTAAATGAAGTTTTATTTTTAAATTTTCAAATATAATGACTAAAATGTATATGGAAATTTTATAGCCATTATATTTGATGAAGAAAAAATGAAATTTTATTTTTAAAATGGGATACGTGATTTTAATAAAAGGTGTTGTTGAAAAAGACCCCTATAAAGACCCCTATATAGAAAAAAGACGAGGAAACATAAAAATCCTCGTCTTTTTTTGATACAATGTATTTATGAAAACCGTTAAAAATACATCATCATTAATTAACTAACTAACTATACACTAGTTAATGATACAATTCAACTAAGATTAAACTTTAATACAAAAATATATCCAATCTGAGCGTCTATTGTTCCCTGGCTATCATTTGCAAAATATTTTGGATAATATCCTCCATTTTGATAAACTGTAAACACAGATAGTCCTACGTTCTGAATATTATTAATTTCTTTTAATGTCAAAGCCTTTGATTTTGATTCCCCAACATTTGCTTTTTCTTGTAGATTCTTAGGAGTAGGAAAGGGCCTTCCGATGACCTCTGTGTGCCCGAATGGGTATTACTCCCCCTCCTAATAATAAAAATACATATTATTGAATAAAAAAATCCTAGATTTTTATTAATTTTTTTAAATTATTTTTATTCAAAATAATCAACTGTCCATTTTACTGCTATTCCTGTTTTTTCGTGGTAGAGGATTCCGTCGCAGTGAGGCCAGTTTTCTGTTCCCACTTTCTTTTTTGCCTCTTCGTAGTCCTTTTTCTTGGCAATTTCTATTGTGCCTGGGTAATGGTTTGGTCCATTTTCAATGTAGACCACATCTTTTTCGTAGCCAGGAATCTCTTCAAGCTTGTGGGTGAAGTCCTTTAGTCCACTTTCCTGAGCCTTGTAAAATAATTCTTCCATTAATCTATCGTAGTGTTCCTTTCTTCTATCAGAAAACATCAATTTGCCAGAGATGTCATCGTCACCGCGAGCCATTTTTTCAATAGAAGGTCCGTATCCTGCCCCATCCATAGCTTCAATCTTTTCATCAAAGACAAAATTCTTATCATGGTCTAGGACATAGCGAAGTTCCATAGGAACAGTGTAGCCAGATTCGTCATTAAAAATTCCATTCTTGTAGGAATAATTTTCATTAGTTACAATTGCAAGAAAAATTAATTTTCCATCTTCAAAGAAGTCCTTAACAAGATGAGTATAATAAATTTGGTAGTCGCCAGGGTTCTTCATAGTTTCAATATTTTGAACTTGATTTGAAAGCAAAAGTCCTAGGACCTTGTCCCTTAAATTATCCTTTGACTCAATTAATTTTGAATTTTCTTTTCTAATTTCTTCGTTTTTATAAATACCATCTACTTTTTCCTTGGAAAGTTTAACTATTCTACCGTGAGAATAAATCATTAGATCTCCTGCTTTATCTTCAGTCTTTTGTGTGTCCTTGTTATTAAAGCTCACTCCCATAAAAATTCTTTCGTAGTCATCTAAAGTCAAGTCGCCAAGAATTTCTGCAAGAGGAAATTTTTCACTAGACTCGCCAAGATTTTCTCTTGCAATAAGGAGTTTTATTTCTGGCTCATTTACTTTTTCCTTTTCACTTTCTTCAACTTTATTTTTTTCAGCTAGATCTTCTTCGTTGGAATTTTTATTTTTGCCACAAGCAGTGAAAAATAAAATTGCAATTAAAGAAATTATAATGATTTTAAATTTTTTCATATTACCACCCTTTTAACTTATAATATAATAAAGCAAGAGGAGATTCAATTACAAAAATAATATTAAAGGCTTAAATTATGGTATAATGGTTGTAATTTTAAATAAGGGGGATGCTATGAGAGCTGTAATAACTGTTATTGGTAGTGACAAAATCGGTATTGTATACGAAGTAGTAAAGAAGATGGTGGAATTTGACTTAAATATTGTGGACATCACACAAACAATTTTAGACGACTACTTTACAATGATTGTAATAGTTGACTTGACTAAGATGAATGTTGAGTTCCAAGAAGTTGTTGACGCCTACGAAAAACTTGGCGAAGAATTAGATCTTTCTATTAGGGTTCAACACCAAGGTATCTTCGACAAGATGCACCAAATTTAAGGAGCTATTATGGATAAGAGAAGAATATTAGAGACAGTTAGGATGCTTGACCAAGAGAACCTAGACATTAGGACCGTAACTCTTGGCATATCACTTTTAGACTGTATAGATAAAGATGGAGAGGCTGCTCGCGAAAAAATTTACAATAAAATTATTAAGTACGGCAAGCACTTAGTTGAATACGCCAATGAAATCGGTAAAAAATATGGCGTAGAAATTGTAAACAAGAGAGTTTCAGTTACACCTATTGCACTTATAGCAGGGGCAACTGAAGAAAAAGACTACACAGAATTTGCAAGGACACTAGATAGGGCTGCAAAGGAAATTGGCGTTGACTTCATAGGTGGTTTTTCTGCCCTAGTTCATGGAGAGATGACGCCATCTGATGAAATTTTAATAAATTCAATTCCTCGCGCCCTTGCTGAAACAGAAAAAGTTTGTGCTTCAGTAAATGTTGGGACAACAAAAAAAGGTCTAAACATGGATGCAGTTAAATTAATTGGTGAAAAAATTGTTGCCACTGCAGAAAATACTAAGGATGCAGACTCCATTGGCTGTGCAAAACTTGTTGTCTTTGCCAATGCAGTGGAAGACAATCCCTTTATGGCAGGAGCCTTTCACGGAGTTGGCATGGGGGATGTAGTCCTTCATGTTGGAGTTTCTGGTCCAGGTGTTGTTAAGTATGCCCTAGAAAAAGTTAAGGGCGAAAGCTTTGATGTAGTTTCAGAAACTATTAAGAAGACTGCCTTTAAAATCACAAGGCTTGGCGAACTAATCGGCACAGAAGTTGCCAATAAGGTGGGAGTTCCCTTTGGCACAATTGACTTGTCCCTTGCACCAACACCAGCCATTGGTGATTCTGTTGCAAGAATCCTAGAAGAAATTGGCGTAGAATTTGCAGGAGGACATGGAACTACAGCTGCCCTTGCCATGTTAAATGACGCAGTGAAAAAAGGTGGAATCATGGCATCTGACCATGTTGGCGGACTTTCTGGTGCCTTCATACCAGTAAGTGAAGACGAGGGCATGATTGAAGCTGCAAGAAATGGTCACATTGGACTAGATAAGCTTGAAGCAATGACTTGCGTGTGTTCAGTTGGTCTCGACATGATTGCAATTCCAGGAGACACTAAGGCATCAACACTTGCTGCCATAATTGCCGACGAAGCCATGATTGGAATTATAAATCAAAAGACAACGGCTGTAAGACTCATCCCAGTAATAGGAAAGGGCGTTGGCGAAGAAGCAACCTTTGGCGGATTACTTGGTTCAGCTCCAATAATTCCAGTCCATGTGGGAAGCAGTGAAAGATTTGCCGCAAGAGGAGGATTTATTCCTGCTCCAGTACACAGCTTTAAAAACTAAAAAATAAATTTTAAGGTGATGTTGCAGAGTAGAATCATCTATTATGCAACATCACCTTCTTTTTATCAGTCTTCTGTAATTATTTTGTATAAAGCATCAGATGTCTTTCTTTTTTTCTCGCGCAAATCGTCATTTTTTGCGTAGCCAATAGCTATTACAAGTCTGATTTTGCTCTTGGTCTTTAAAAATTTTTGCAACTTTTCTTCGTCAAACCAACCGATTATACAAGTTGATAGTCCAAGGCTTGTGGCTTCTGCTGTAAAGTAGGCAGCAGAAATGCCTATGTCAATGGACTTGTAGTCTTGATTCTTTACACTTGAGCCAATCTTGGCAGACAAGTTGTAATTTTCTTCTGTGACAATGGCAAAGGCAGATACATCTTTGGTGAAGGAGTTCATCTTGCCAAGTTGAAAGTATTTTGAAAGGTTTTTTGCATCGTCGCCGTGGACAAGGTAATAGTAGTAGGGCTGTGCATTGCAAGCTGATGGTGCAAGCTTCATAGTTTCAAGGCAAGCCTCAATTTTTTCTATTTCAACTTCTCTATCTGGGTCATAGTCTCTACATGACTCTCTTTTTTTCGCCAATTCTCTAAATTCATTAAAATCCATATTATCCCTCTAAAAATTCATCTAAGTTTCCATCAAAAAAGTAAAATTCGTCGTCGCGCTTAAGTGCAGGCACGCCAACGCGATTTTCTTCAACAATTTCGTCAAAGTCCTCGGAGAAGTCCCTCTCCTTTAAAAATCTCTTCAAGTTTGCCATTGATGCCGTTATGTCTACAATTTCGCAGTCCAAATTTTTTTCTTTTACTGCTGTAATTGCAGGTGGACAGTCTGGGCAGAGGCTTGAAACAAATAGTGTAAGCATATTATTTTCCTCCAAAAATTTATCTAGGGCCCTATAAAATTCTTCATCGGCACTATTATCTCTTTTTGCAATATTAAAATAAACTTGTCTCTCTCGCATTTTTCTCTTAAAGTGACGGCTTTCTAGCATGGCTACTATGTTGTCATCGTCTATGAAGTTACCTTGAAAGTCCATGACTCTTGCCTTTTTTGAAAGGGCAAGGGAAGATAGACCCTTGTCATTTGTTATGACTAAGTCTTCACTTGTTGCATGATTGGCAATGTAGATGTCGGCTGCTTCCTTGGAGATGTCAACGCTAATGACTTCGCCATAAGTTGGCAAGAAGTCCTGGCTGTAATTTTTTACCAAGAGAAGCCTTGCCCCGTATTTTTGGCAGAGCCTTTCACATATTTCGCGCACTGGTGAACCGTCTGCGTCTAATAATATTTTCATATTTATCTTTTACCCAAAGTATTTTCACAATATCATGCAAGCAAAAAGTATTGAAAATTTATTAATTTTTATATAGACTTAGTTTAGGAGGTTAATATGAAATATATTTATAGAATATTTGTATTCCTTACAGTTATACTCCTCCTTGGAGCATTAGGACTTACATTTATATTTATGCCAAGGGGAAAAAAATTAGATGACAATAAAAAAATTATAAATAAAGAAGAAGTTGCTGAGCCAGAAAAAATTACTGTCTTCAATGACGATGAGGACATTGTAAATATTTTATTAGTTGGACTTGATTCCAGCCAAGTGACTTATGAAAAGGACGAGGACTCTAAGAGGGCAGACACAATTATGCTCTTATCCATTGATCCAAAGTACGACAGAGTTAGACTTTTATCCATCCCAAGGGATACATACTACAAGTTAAAGGGCTATGACAATTATAGGATGAATGCAGCTTATTCTCGTGGAGGTATTGATCTTCAAGTTTCAAGTGTAGAAGACTTTATGGGAGTAAAAATTGACCATTATGTTACAGTCAACTATGAGGCAGTGAAGGAGCTTGTAGATGCCATTGGCGGAGTGGAAGTTTACACGCCAGAATACAAGTACACAGACCCATCGACTATACCGCCACTAGAAATTAATTTTGAAGAAGGTCTTCACCTCTTAAATGGAGAAGACTCTGTGAAATATCTTAGAATTAGAAAAATTTACAAGGACCAAGACCTTGACAGGATTAAGGCACAACAAGATTTCATCATGAAGATTTTTGACAAGATGAAGTCACCTAAAATGCTTTTAAAAGTTCCAAAACTTGTTTCCATTGCCAATAAACACATTGAGACGGACATGAACTATGGTCAGCTTTCCTATCTTGCCTACTATGGCATAACTCTGGACAAGGAAAATATCGGTATGAAAACTGTGGAAGGCACTACTAAAAAGGGTTCACCCCTATATTTTGTGGATAAAGATAGTGCAACTTATGAAGCCCATGAACTTGTAAGACTGAGAGATAAGGAGTCTGAAGCAAGTGAAGAAGACTTAAATTATACCGAAGAAGAGCTTAAGAATATGACAGAAGAAGAAAGGGCGGCTATTGAGCAAAAAATTAGAGACAAAAAGCTTAGGGAAAAATTAAAGGAAGAGGCTGTGAAAGAAGAAAATTCTACTTCTGTTTCTAATTCTAATGAAAATGAAGTTAAAGATGAAAATTAAATAGGGAAAATTATTTTATAAAGAAAGACCATCAAAGTGCATGATGGTCTTTTTTAATGTAATTCTTATTGAGCTAAAAGCTCTATTATATTTTTTACAACTTCTTTGGACTTTTGCATCTGGTCAAGGCTCACAAGTTCGTAGCGACCGTGATAATTGTAGCCACCAGTAAAGATGTTTGGAGTTGGAAGACCCATAAAGGATAATTTTGAGCCATCAGTTCCGCCTCTTACTGGGCCAATTTTTGGAGTGACGCCAGATTTTTCAAATGCTTTTTTTGCAAGGTCAATTATTTCCATGTGGTCCTCTAAAACTTCTCTCATGTTATAATATTGGTCTTTTATTTCAAGTTTTATGCACTTGTCGTATTTTTTATTCAAGAAGCTTGCAATCTCCTCAAATAATTTTTTCATGTCTTCAAACTTTTCTCTTGAGTGATTTCTTATGATGTAGTTCATTTTTGTGAACTCAACAGATCCCTCTATGCCAAGAAGAAGGGAGAAGCCTTCGTAGCCTTCTGTGTATTCAGGTCTTTCGCCTGCTGGGAGCATTGAATTAAATTCCATGGCTATTAGCTGGGAGTTTACCATGGTGTCCTTGGCAGAACCAGGATGCACATTTTTGCCTTGGATTTCGATTTTTGCTGAGGCCGCGTTAAAGGTTTCGTATTCAAGCTCGCCAAGAGGTCCGCCGTCAACGGTAAAGGCAAAGTCTGCCCCAAATTTTTTCACATCAAACTTATCTGCACCTCTGCCGATTTCTTCGTCAGGTGTAAAGGCAATTTTTATGTCGCCATATTTGGCATCCTTGTCCTTTAAAAGTTCTTCCACAGCAGAAATAATTATGGCTATGCCAGCCTTGTCGTCAGCACCTAAGAGTGTAGTCCCGTCTGTTGTTATAAGAGTTTCGCCCCTTAAGTCATTTAAAAAGGGAAAGTCAGAGACAGATGTGGTGAAGTCCTCATTTAATTTTATGTCGCAGCCATCATAATTTTCAATAACCCTTGCCCTTACATCCTTACCGCTCATGTCGGGAGCAGTGTCCATGTGAGCAATAAAACCAACAGTCTTCTTGGCTTTTACCCTGCCAGGGATTTTCCCATAGACATAGCCATTTTCATCAATCTCAGCCTCAATGCCAAGGGACCTTAATTCCTCCACCAAGAAATTCCCAAGCTTTAACTGTCTTTCTGTTGATGGACAAGTAGGGGAACTTTCGTCACTTGTTGTCTCAAAGGAAACATAATTTAAAAATCTATCTAAAATATTTGTCATAATAACCTCCAATGAAATTATTCTATCAAAAAAATGCAAAAAAATAAAAGTGACTTCAAAAGCCACTTCTATTTAAAAATTTTAATAAAATTAATCAAACTTATAAATATTTATGCCAGTGTAGTCGTCCTTTTGTCTTTCCACAGTGCCCTCTATTACATTAATAGTTAGTTCGCAAGTTACACTTATCTTGGCAGACTTTAAATGGCCGCCATAAACTTTTCCGTCAGTGTCAGATGCAGATATGTGAAGGTGTGGATAGTATTCGCCATCTAGGGTTGTGATGCTACCAATTAGAGATAAAATTTCAAATTCGCCCTTGAAATTTTTTTCCTTGTAATCTCTTTTTGCCAGGCTAAAGAGTCCAATAGTGAAGTCGTCTGTGGCTCCAATTCCATAAATGCTTGCAAGTTTAATATTTTCCTTTAAAGCAAGATCCTTTAATTTTTCGTGAACTTCTTCAGTTCTGTCAATCCTTGCGATAATTTTGTCGCCAAATCTTTTGTAATCCATAATTCCTCCTATTTTTATTATCGAAACATTTGAAAAATTTTAACTTCTTTAAATTAATTTTACCAAAAGTTTTTAAAAATTAATCAAAATCATTTTTTGAAATTCTATCTTCTACAGAGTATTCGTTGTCCAAAATTTCCACATCATACTCCTCATTAAACATTGGCGAAGACAAAATATAGTCGCCAGTAGTAGGAGATGTTGCCATGGCAATATTGTATAGGGTGGAAATCCTAAGTAATGCCTTTACATCGGGGTCGTGAGGTTGCGCCTCAAGAGGATCCCAGAAGAAGATCAAAATATCAATTTTTGAATCAGAAATTTTTGCACCAAGTTGTTGGTCGCCACCAAGTGGACCAGAAACAAGGCGTTTGACATCAAGAGATGTCTCACGAGAGATGAGGGCAGCAGTGGTCCCCGTTCCAATAAAATTGTGCCCTCTTAATTTTTCTTCGTGCCTTTTAACCCAAGCCAGGAGTTCTTTTTTCTTGTGGTCATGGGCAACAAGGGCTATGTTTTTCTTTTCCTTCACTTTAATTTTTTTAACTTGCATAAGTACCTCGAATTTTTAAAAAATCTTGACTAAGCTCTTTCTTTAATATATAATATCAAAGATTGAAATCCTTGCATAGTTTTTTTAGCTATGCCGTAGACCATGAGGAGGTGAAAGTATGAACAAATACGAAGCGGTGATTATGTTTTATCCTGAAGTGGAAGAAGAAAAAAGAAATGCTTCTTTCGACAGACTTAAAAAGGTAATCGAAAAAGACGGTAAAATTAATAACGTTGATGAATGGGGCATGAGAAAATTAGCTTACGAAATCGACTACAAAAAAGAAGCTTATTATATTTTCGTTGAATTCGAAACAAAACCAGAAGACATTGCTGAAATCAACAGAGTCGCAAAGATCATGGACCCAGTTATGAGACAAATGATTATAAAAGTTGAAGACTAAGGAGTTTTTATGAATTGTGTTAGTTTAATAGGAAGACTAGTAAGAGATCCAGAACTTCGTTATGCGCAAAATGGAACAGCTATTTGTCGTTTCACTCTTGCTGTTGACAGAAGAATGTCAAAGCAAAAGAGACAAGAAGCTCAAGCTAATAATCAACAAACTGCTGATTTTATTGGCTGCACAGCTTTTGGTCAAACAGCTGAACTTATTGCCAATTACCATAGAAAAGGAAGTCAAATTGGAGTTGAAGGTAGAATCCAAACAGGAAGCTACGAAAAAGAAGGAAGAACTATTTATACAACAGATGTTGTAGTAAATAATTTAACTTTCATAGGCTCAAGCCAAGGTCAAAGCCAAGGCGGCTTTAATCAAAATAATTTCCAAAGTCAAAACCAAGGTGGATTTAACCAAGGTGGTTTTAATCAAGGTGGATTTAATAATGATCAACCAGTAAATTCAGCCTACGGAAATGACTTTTCAAAAAACGATAATGACGATGAAGATGGATTTTTCCCTGTTGATAATGACGATATTCCATTTTAAGGAGGGTAAAAATGCAAAGAAGATTTGGCAGAAGGAAAAAAGTAGATCCTTTTGAAAAAGATAAAACTAAAAAAATTGACTATAAAGATGTTGATATGCTAAGAAATTATATTTCTGACCGTGGCAAAATTCTTCCAAGAAGAATCACAGGTTTAACAGCAAAACATCAAAGAGAAATGACAGTTGCTATAAAAAGAGCAAGACAAATCGCACTTATTCCATATAGCGCTGACTAATTAGACTTAAACTGCTGGCTTATCCCAGCAGTTTTTTTGTTTTTCTTTTGTATTTTTATACCCACTCATATATAATTGCTTTAAAGAGTTACATAATTAAAAATTTAATTTATAAGGAGGTTTTTATGAAGAAGAAATTTATTTTGGGACTAAGTTTACTTGCTCTTTCTATTCCAAGTCTTGTTTTTGCAAATTCTAATATTAGGCTTTGGGTCAAGGGCAAAATTGTAAATTCTGATGTGGCGCCCTATATTTCTGAGAGCAGAACTATGGTGCCTATAAGGGTTATTTCAGAAAATTTGGGAAAGGTCGTTACTTGGAATAATGATGATAAAAAAGTTATTATTAAGGATGAAAAGGGCAATGAGTTTTCTCTTGTTATTAATGAAAAATTTATGGAAGACCTTTCCAGCAATGTAAATAGAAGGATAGAGCTTGATGCGCCAGCTGTAATTAAGGATGACAGGACCTTTGTGCCTATAAGGGCAATTGCCGAAGCCTTTGGCGAAAGGGTTCATTGGGATAATGACAAGAGAGTCGTTGTAATTGGCGATAATTATGATTCTAAGAAAATAAAAAATGATGAGATAGAAAAGACAAAAGATCCTCTAGGTCTTGACTACCTTTACAAGAAGGACATGGCAGGAAAATCTGATGAAGAAAAGGCAACTTATGAAAATAAAATGAGAAATATGCCTTCAAAAGTTTTTAAGGGCAGAAAAAATGGTGAAGTTGAGGCTTGTCTTGCTTGGTTATCCTTTGCCAAGGCTGGAGAATTTTTTGAAGCTGACTTAAATAAAAATCCTTTTTTAAATCCTAATAAGGATGGACTCGACATAGGTTTAACTGAAAGAGGAGAATCCATGTCTAGCTTCGATGACTACGAAAAGGATGAGAAATACACAAGAGAACTCATGGGCGTAAGCTCTGGTCCATCAATGGCAGGGCTTGAACATTTTGATTATTATTTAAATTTTGATGGTACTTTTAATTATTTTAGGCTCCCTCTACACTATCAAGGCGATGCTCCAGAAATGTTAAAGGAAGTTAAGGATATTGTCTCTAAGCCAAAGAAGGTAAAATTTATTAAGGCTGATAAAAAGGATGTTGAAAAGCTTTTAAAGATTTTGGGAGAAATGTCTTACAATCCCTATAAGTAATAATTTTTATAAGAAGGCTAGCTTAGGCTAGTCTTTTTTATTTTGACTTTTATAAAGAAATACAAATTATAGCCAATCAGAAAGCCAATCGACTGTCTATCCCAGAAGTCAGACCTATAATAATTTATTTTTAGAAATTCTAAAATAAGAACAAGGAGGCTTAAGAGATAGAAATTTTTTCTCTTGCATAATTTTGATTTTTCTAGTTTGTAGCCATATAAAAATTCTAATATTACATAAGCTATAGATTTTATAATAAAGTAAAAATTCATATTATCACCAAAATTATTGTAACAAGTTCTTGTAAAATGAGCGTAAAAAAAAACCAGGCAAATGAAATAAACCTGGTTTTTAAAAAATATTAAATTATTTTAACTTATCTAAAGAATAGATAAAGTATTGGCATAGTGATTACTATACTTAAAATAACTCTTTCAATCCAAATTATAATATAATCTGAGAATTTTAGAGGTATTTCTGTTCCCATCATTACAGGAATTGATGCTGAGAAGAATAGGATTTCTGAAACTGATACTACTGCTACTAGCATCTTTGCTATTAGTCCAAGTCCTGCGTTTGCTACCACTGGTGCTGGTAAAAGCATTTCTGCAATACTCATGCCAAGGGCTTGAGCAACCATAAGCGGTTCTTCTACTCTAGTTATTAGTGTGAATGGATAGAAGATGTAGCCAATGATGTCAAAGATTGGAGTGTACTCTGCAAGTAAAAGTCCTATCATACCTACGCCGAGAAGTGATGGGGCAATGTTAAGTGCCATTTTAAATCCGTCAATAAAGTTATCTTTTATAACAACTGCTAAGGAGCCAGAATTTTTGTAAGTTTCCATTCCTGCATCTAGGGCTTCGCCAAAAGTAACTTTTTTCTTTTCTTCAGGTATATATTCTTTTCCAGAATAATATTCTTGTGGTTTTTTATTTAGTGGGAAAATTCTTGCTGTAATTGCTGTTACTATAAATGTAACGAAAAGTGTAATCCAGAAGTAGGCTAGCCAGTAGTCTAACAAGTCCAAAGTTTTTGCAACTATAATCATAAATGTTGCAGATACTGTTGAGAAACCTGTTGCGATAATTGCTGCTTCCTTTTTTGTGTAAGTGTCTTCCAAGTAAACTCTATTTGTAATTAAAAGTGCTAATGAATAAGAGCCTACAAAGGATGCAACGGCATCTACTGCTGACCTACCTGGAGTTTTAAATACTGGTCTCATTACTGGTTCCATAAATACACCAATAAATTCCATTAGTCCAAAGCCAGTTAAGAATGCCAAGAAAACTGATCCAATTGGCACGATTGTAGCTACTGAAACCATGATTGAATTCCAAATAAGTGGTAGCATATCTCCATCAAAAATTCTTGCAGGGCCTTTATTAGTTACATACATAAAAACAAAGACTAAAGCTACAAGTTTAATTGCAAAGAATACTGAGTGAAGTTTACTTTTTTGCCAAGATTTAGTTTTTATTGCATAGGCTATACCAGCAAGCACCATGAAAACGCCAAAAATTAAATTATAATTTGGAAGTTTTTTTACAAGTGTTGTTATGTGGTCAATTGGTATACTCTTTGCTCCGCCTATTGTAATAGGCACAAAGAACATAAAAATTCCAAAAAGTGAATAAAAAATAAATAGTGCAATGTCCGTCGAGTTGAATTTTTTCTTTTCCATAATGTCCTCCTTAATTTGTATTAATATACTATGGTTAAGCTTTATTATACCATAGTATTAGCAGATAAAACGAGAGTTGACTAAATTTCAACTTATTTTTTTTAAAAGTTATTTAAGATAAGAGCAATTTTTTTAAAATTTCATAAAAAAAAAGAGCTCGCCAAAGCTATGGACGAGCTCAAAATTTTTATTTTTCATCATTGAAGTTAACTTTTATAATATTGTCGGCATTTACTTCTTCTGTTGTGTAGTAATTATAAATGTCTTTGCCAAAATTTGTGATTCTTATACTTTTATCAGATTCCTTTATCTTTATAACTTCCAAATCTTTTAAAATATTTAAGAGGGCGACCTCATCTTCTGCAAAGGCTCTATTTTTTATGACCTCTCCATCTTTTAAGTCTTTCAAAAGATCTTTCACAAAGCCACTATATTTATCGTAGTTTATACCAAAGGAGCTTTCCAGAAAATTTTTATTAGTCAAGGATTCAACCCAAAGGGAAAGCTTAGTTATGTCGTCAAGGGCTTGGTATTCATCGGCATAATCTGTGAGAAAAAGTTCTTGTGGAAAGTAATCTCCGCTTATTAAGGTCAAATTTTTTTTAAGCATAAAGTTTAGGTAGAGCTCAATTAGTGGAAGGTGCTTATTTTTTAGGGTCTTAACATCCTTTGTGGGCTTTAAATTTATGGCAGATGAAAATTCTTTTAACATAGCGGGAGAAAGGTCCCCTGACTTTAACAAATTCACATAGTTCATGTCGAGGAAAGTGATAAAGCTATCGAAATTTTCTATAAAACTGTTGCCAAAGACTGCTTTTTTGTTGTCATAAAGTATATCTAGTAGGTTGTCATCAGAGTAAAAGCCGCTTTCACTGTTTTTCAAAAGTTCCATATAATAAAAAATGTTGTTCTTTATTTCGCCTAAATCTTTTAAAATATTTTTTACGCCCCTGCCCATGATTTGAAGCTGTCCATAAAAGACAAGCAAAAAGTCTATGGACTTTATTAAGTCTTCTCTCGACAAGAAGTCTCCAGCCTCGCAAAGGTCCTTAATCATTTCCTTGTAGTCTAGGTCATAATCCTTGAAGGTCTTTTCTTCTTCATAGTCACCAAGGCTTAGGCATCGACTTAACTTTGAGAAGAGAGTGAAGAAGAAGCCCATTATAAATTCCACATCCTCACCAGGGAAAATTTTTTGAAATAACTGTGTGTCTTGGGCTATAAGCAGATCCTCTTCATAAAAAGACCTTAGCAAGTGACCAAAATCTTCCAAGCCATCTAAATCTTCTAGGTCTTCATTGGGATGGAGAAAATAATTATTTATAGATTCTAAAGTTACGCCAAAGACGGCAATGATATTTAAAAATTCTCTTTTTAAGAAGTCCTTATTCATTTTTATGGGACCGTAATTGTCCTCTATGTGTCTGAATAAGCTAATGAGGTTTTCTGAAAAAGAAAAAAAGACTTTCTCCTCCATAATTTGAATGACTTGAAGTATGGATTTTTTATTTTCATGACCAAAAATCCTGTAGAGACCAAATTCATCTTTGCTAATATTGATCTTTGTGTAATTTTCAACTTCTATATATTCATCTAAAAGGACATCGTAAAAGGTAAAGTGGTCATCTTCTTTCCTTATCCTAAAAAGGGACACATAAGAGTCCCTGAAAATTTTTATAAGATAAGCATAATTTTCTTCAGGGACTTCGAGCTCTTCTAGCATGCTTTTTAAAACTCTCTTTGCATTATCCTCATACTCTTTAAAGTCAAAGAGCATAAAGGCTGCCAGTTCGTCTCTATCTCTTACCATTACATAGGGATTTTCTGTAATGGGAGCAAATTCAATTTCATTTATAAAATTTTCAAAGCCAATGCTTGCTTGGCTCAAGAGTTTTTTTCCTATTTCATAAATTTCTCTTGTAGTTAAATTCATTTTTTCACCTATTCTTCAACTAATTCCTTTAGTTCATCCATGTATCGCAAAATATATTCTATGTGATAATTATAGACGCTATCCACTTCAGTTAAGTTATGAGAAGAGGGCTCATCTAAGTTGTAGCGGCTATTGACATCTTCGGAAATTTTTTCGCTCAAATAATTTGCGTTCATATTATTTATTACTTCTAGCCGAACAGATATGCTTTCAAGCAGAGAGACGATCTTTGTTTCTTTATCAAGAGAATGGTCGTGATGAAAAGGAGTCTTTATTTCCTTTTCCAAAAGTTTATAAAGAGTATTTGCATTAGATAAATTTTCGTTAAAATCAGATAAATTTGCCCTCTTGTCGTAAATTATTTCTCTCAAAACTCTATTTGCTGATTGGTAGCATTTTTTTGAAACTGCAATAAAATCTTCCCCGATATTGGGTGAGGATATATAGTAATTTACAAGGACGCCAACAACAACTCCTATAACTGTTCCTAGGATCCTATTTACGGCGTAGAGAGCCTTATTTGAATCAGAGCAAAAACTTGCAACGAAAACTATGCAAGAAAGTTGTGCCATGTCACGCATCTTTATTACAGAAAGTATATAGATTGTAATTAAAATGCCAAGTCCAGCTATAAGAGGCTCAACTAAATTGGGCACAGATATTTTGGAACTTATATAGCCAAGTATTACTCCAAAGACGCAGGTAAAAAGTCTCTTCTTCATGTCGCTAAGTGATTCTGACATTGATGGCTTCATGGAAGAAACTGCGGCGATGGATACAAATATTGGCGAATTTAAATTTAAAAGGTAGGAGATGTAAAGTCCAATTACAACAGCTAGGGCCGTCTTAATTGCACGCATGCCAATTCTGTATTTGTAATCAAATTTATTTTTGATAGCCATGTAATCCTCCCATCTATTTTTTTAATATGCAAGATAATTATATCAATAATGGATATAAAAGTACATTTTGATAATTTGCCAAAGTCTTGATATTATTTGTAAAAATTGGGTAAACAATTAACAAAGAAAAGGAGAGTGACATTTATGTTATTGAACTTTGTTGGAAAAAACATTGAACTTACAGAATCTTTAAAAAATGTGGCAGAAAAAAAATTCTCCAAATTGGATAAATACTTTTCTGAAGAAGCCAACGCGAGAGTTGTATTTTCTACTGTAAGAGAAGAACAAACTGTAGAAGTTACAATATTTTTACCTAAGACAATTATTAGAGCAGAAGAAACTACAGACGATATGTACTCTTCAATGGACAACGCTGTGGATGCACTTGCTAGACAAATTAGAAAACACAAGACTAAATTAAAGAGAAGATACCAAAATAACGAAACTATTAGATTCGATGAAATTGTTGAAAAGGAAAAGGAAGAAGCTGAAAACAAAATCGTTAAAAGAAAGAATTTCGAACTTAGTCCAATGAACGAAGAAGAAGCAATTCTTCAAATGGAACTTTTAAATCACAATTTCTTCGTATTCTTAGATGGAGACACTGAAGCTGTTTCTATTGTCTACAAGAGAAAAGATGGCAATTACGGAAAGATTGAAGTATAAAATAAAAATTTATGGGCGCTTAGGCGTCCTTTTTTTATGGAATTTTGTGTAAAAATTTTTGCAGCCAATAAATTTTATTTATGCAGATAAAAAATATTTTTACATAAGATAAATATTAATTTTACATTCCTCTGTTACATTATAGCTAAAGAAAATCTAGGAGGAATAAATGAAAAGTTTTAAGAAAATTTTGGCAGTGACACTTGCAGTGGCAACTCTTGCACCAAGTTTCGCCTTTGCTGAAAAGAAAGATTATGGCAGTGCAAAAAATGTAATCATGATGATACCTGATGGCATGAGTATAGAAGCACTTACTACAGCAAGATGGATGACTAAGGACAAAAAATTTGTTATGGACGATATGGCAACAGGTCTTGTTAGAACAAACAATTCAAACACACCTATTGCAGACTCTGCTCCAGCAGGAACAGCTATGGCAACAGGAATAAAAACAGAATCACCTTTTGTAGGATGTTATCCAACAAAGGCAGGCATGCCAGGTGCTGCTGAACTTGAAAAGGATAGGGCAAAACAACCTATAGCAAATGTCCTTGAAGGCGCAAAGAGAAGTGGAAGATCCACTGGTATTGTTTCAACTTCAAATATTCAACACGCAACACCAGCGGACTTCTCAGCTCACAATCCTGACAGAAACAACTATGAAGACCTTGGCGAACAACAAGTTTACCAAGACATGGAAGTGGTTCTAGGAGCAGGCAGCACTTATTTAAGTAAAGAAACTAGAAAGGACAAGGAAGACCTTCTTGCTGAAATTAAAAACAAGGGCTACGATTATGTAACAAATAAAAAGGCAATGGAAGATTCAAAGGGCGATAAGATTTGGGGACTTTTCGAAGACAAATCCTTCCCTTATGAAATTGACAGAGATAAAGTCAACAAGCCTTCTCTTGCAGAAATGACTGACAAGGCACTAAAGGTCCTTTCAAAAAATGACAAGGGATTTTTCTTAATGGTTGAAGGTTCAGAAGTTGACTGGGCAGCTCACTCCAACGATCCAGTTGCACTCATTCACGAAATCAAAGCCTTTGACGATGCAGTAAAAGTTGCAAAAGACTTTGCTGATTCACACAAGGACACAGTTATTGTAATTGCAGCAGACCATGGAACTGGCGGAATAACTTTTGGACATAGAAACATCACTAAGGGTTATGACAAGACTCCTCTTAATGAATTTACAGATTTAATTTTATCTGCAAAAATTTCTGTAACTAAGGCAGCAGAAGAAGTTAAAGAAGACAAATCAAATGTAAAAGAAGTAATGGCAAAAGATTTTGGCATAAAAGATTTAACTGAAGAAGAGATGAACTTAATCAAGACTGAAAAAGATGTAGTTTCAGCAATGGGAAGAATTATCTCAGCAAGAAGCCACATTGCATGGACAACTGGCGGACACGTTGGCGGAGATATAGGACTTTACTCTTACTCAACAGCTGAAAAGGCAGAAAGACTTATTGGAACAGTTCACAACTATGAAATTGGAAGATACCTTGAAGATGTACTTGACCTAGACCTTGACAAGTTAACTGAAGAACTTTACCAACCAATTAGAAAGGGCTTCGAAGACAAGGGAGCAGAGGTTAATTTTGTGAAGAAGGGCGAAAATGATTACGAAGCTATTGTAACAAAGGGCGAAGACAAAATTGTATTCCCAGTATCAAAGAACTACGCAATTAAAAATGGCGAAAAAGTTGAACTTGGCGGACTTACAATTTACAGCACAAGATCCGTATATGTTCCACAAAAAGCTTTTGACCTAGTAAAATAATAAAAATTTTAATAAATCCAAATATTTGATAATCCTAATTAGATTTCAAATCCATCAAAAAAACTGCGGCCACCTTGACAGCTGCAGTTTTTATTTTTTTTCGATATTTGCAATTTCTCTTTGAATAAAGCGGCCAGCCACGTTGGCAATTTCCTTTACGCTTTTGATTTTAATATAATTTCGTCCAAACAAAAATTTTGCGTTTTCTATTTTGTCGCTATTTAATATTGCCGATGTGTGAATGCCCAGTTTTTTAAGTTTGTCCAATTCCTTTTTTGTGTCCTCTAAAGAGCTTTGGTCAGAATAATTTTTTGAGCTAAAAAAGTTTTTTGAAGCCAGGGGCCTTATGTCGCGTGGATGGGCATCAGTTAGGGCAATCAAAAGATGATTTTCATTTTTAGAATCAATTAAATTTTGATAGGCACGATAAAATAGTCCGTCGCGGTTCCAACCGGCAGTCCTATACCTAAAAATTTTCTCAAAGTCGCACTTATCTTCATATTCCTTTAAGATAGTGATGACTGTATAGTCCCCTACAGTCTCGTAGGAAATCACACGATTTAATATTTCGTTGTTTTCAAGAGATTTGGACACGATGTATGCCTCAATGGCAATGTCGCTTTCTAGGTCCATTAAGGAGGCAGAGGCATCTAGGACTAGGTCTACCTTTAAGTAGGAGTTGAGATTTAAAATTTTCTTGGAAAAAATATTTACCCTGTCAGAAATCATGGACTTGTAGGCGAGCTTTGAAATGAGTTTGCCGCTATTAGTCACCACTTCTTCTATGCCAGAGTGATTGGAAAGAGCCAGCCTAATTTTTTTGGATAGACTTTTAATTTCATTGTTGTAAAAATTTCTGTTTTCCTTAAATTTTAAGAGGTGCCTATTTATTGCCTGGTCGTCAAAATTTTCCTCATCAATATTTTTGTGGCTTTGCCCTCTTGTGTAGTGAAGCCTTGACTTTTTGTGGGCTCCATATAAATATTTCTCCTGGATTACTTTCATCTCATCATCAGAATAAATTGACTTGCCAAAGGTGTCTTCAATGTATTTTTCCTTTTCTCTTCGCCTTTTTAGGGCAAGGGAATAGAAAAAACCTGTAAGACCAGAAGTCTTTTTAGCTTGAAAATCGCCGAAAATAGTTGGACTATTGGACCTTTCCAGTTTGACAAAGCCCAGGCTGTCAAAGAGGGCGAAATTTTTTATGGGAGAAAATTTTAAGACTTCATTTTCCTTGTAATTTAAATTTTCACGAAAAATATTTAAGATTCTCTCTTCTAAATTTTTCTCATCAGTGTCTTCCGGAAGTCTTAAATTTTCAAAAATACTTTCTCTCTTGTCGTTTAACTTGTAGGGCATGCCTAAAATATTGTGGACCTTTTTAAGCTGCATTTCGAAAAATAAATTTTCTTTTAGAGCCAAATTTTTTCTCTGCAAATCATATTTGTCTTCCAAAAATTTTTCTGCGTAAAGCTTGCGAAGAGATGTCAAGACTTGTCGAGACTGAACTTCTTTTTCATAGACCAAATCTTCTAGGAGAAAAATGGCAAATAAATCAAACTTATCTCTGTAGAGATTGTACTGCCAATTATTAAAAATTTTTTCTAAATTTTCGCTGCCAAAATATTTTGCAGAAAGACCAATTATTAAATTTAGATAAAAGTCGGGATTGCCAGAGATGTCTTCGCCAGTGATAAAGGGCTCCTTATCATAGTCCATGGACCCGTCCCAAATTATATTTTTTATTCGATTTTCTTCTTTTCTTGAATTTTTATTTGTCATAGTAAAAATCACTCTTGGAAAATATCTTTAAAATATAAATTTTCTTTAAATCTCGTCTTTATTAAGTCCTTTAAAATTTCTTCTTCATAGGGATCAAAAAGCTTATTTGCAATAGTGAGATCAAGAGCAGAAGTTAGACTTAAGTCCTCTATCACAAGGTCAATGGCATCAAAGATCCCCCTAAGATCTGGTGCATTTCTTGAAATTTCTCCTGCCTCTGCCTTTAGTTTTAAATCGTAAAAGAAAAAGGCAATGTTTCCCACATATTCATCTTTCATCTTTGGATATTCTTTTTTAATAAGCTCAACAAGTCTCTCGCGAGAGATAAGGGGCATCTTTATAATTACAAAACGAGAGAGGAGGGCTTCGTTTAACTCTCTGGTGCCCTCGTAGCCATAATTCATAGTGGCAATAAATCTCGTTGCAGGGTGAAGTTTAATGATGTCGTAGCCTGGTATGTCGATGATTCTTCTGTAGTCAAGGATGGAGTGGAGGACTGCCATGGCTTCGTTTTTTGCCATATTGATTTCGTCTAGGACAACAAAGCCGCCACAGCTTGCGGCCTTTGTTATTGGTCCTTCACGAAAGAGGACATTTCCATTTTTTAGGGTGTCGTCGCCAATTAAAACGGAAGAGTCAATATTTATGTGAAAGGACAAATTCCAAAGAGGCCTTTTAAAAATGTAGGCGAGATTTTCTGCCAAGACATTTTTGCCTGTGGACTTGTCGCCAACTAAGAGAATATTTTTGCCTGCCAAGACTGCAGAGATTGCCTCCCTTAAAATTTCGTCGCCAGAGTAAAAGAAGTGAGGATCTGGTATTCTATTTTTATATTTTTCATCTAAGTCATAATTTTTTATAAATTCGTCAATTTTATTATTTTTCATCTAATCACTCATCGATTCACTGGTCAATTGAATTTATTTCGTTCTCAACATATAATTTTTTAAAACTTCCAAGACCAACTGCAGATATTATTATATCCATGTCTTCTCGACCTTCCAGGTAAAGATCAATAGTGGGATTATAAAAAACAGCTATGCCCGACACGTCAACTTTTTTATACCTACTTATGTCTTCATCCTCCCTTATGCTTATGTCAAAGTCAAAGGTGCCCACGCCGCAGCAACAAGCCTTAGCATCAAGGTCGGGATTGATAAAAATTTTATCCTTATTTTTATTTTTAAGATAAGTTAGAGCCTTATCACTTAGTATAAAATTCATAAAACCTCCTAATAAAAAAAGGTGGCATGTCCAGCCACCTCTTACTTTAAAAAAATTAATCTAAAACAATAGATTGAATTCTACTTTGATTTTTCTTGCCAAGCTTAACAACGAAGTAAGCATATAGTGCTGCTAAAACGCCTGCTGCAGGGTAAGCAATTGAGAATGGCATTCCTAGTCCAAGACCTTTAACATTTATAATAAATGCAAATACAATAAATGTATAGAAAGTACCTGGAATCAAAGTAATAATATAATTTTTGTTGTTGTTGATTAGATAAATACTAGCAACTGCAAGTGCAAATATTGCTACGAATTGGTTTGTGAAACCAAAGTATCTCCAAAGTAGGTTAAATCCATTAGGATTTGTCTTTGCAAAGTATAGGATTGCAAAAGCTGGGATAAATAGTACAGCAGAAAGTCCTGCTCTCTTTGAAGGAGATTTTTGGTCAATATTTAATTCTTCAGAGATGATAAGTCTAAGAGACCTAAAAGCAGTATCACCAGAAGTGATAGGAAGTGCAATAACACCAAGAACTGCAAGAAGTCCACCAACATTACCCATGAAGTATTTAGAAACTTGACCAACCATAATTGTTCCCGGAGTGTCAAGTGGAGCAATACCAGATGAGAAAATTACCATTGCGCCTGCTGCCCAAACCATGGCGATGAAACCTTCAGCGATCATAGTTGAGTAGAAAGTTGTTCTAGCTTCTGATTCAGATTTAACAGTTCTAGAAATAAGTGTTACTTGAGAACCGTGGAAACCTGATAAGATACCACAAGCAACTGTTATAAAGAATGATGGTATAAATCTTTGTCCAAGTGGGTGTTCTGCAAGAAGACCAGCATTTTCAAATGCTAAGTTTCCTGAACCTTTAATAAAGATTCCAATAAATACTCCAATAGCAGATACAATTAGGAAACCACCAAAGATTGGATAAACTTTACCGATTAATTTATCAATAGGTAGTACAGTTGAAGCGATGTAGTAAGCAAAAATTACTGCATAGATAATCCAAATAACATTTGAATCAGCTCCAACCTTAAGAATATCATTTGCGATTAAGTCCCCAGGAGTGTAGACAAAAACTACACCAGTAAGTAGAAGTAAGATTGCAATAACAATATTGTAGAATTTACGAACTCCATCGCCAATGTACTTTCCAACGAGCTTAGGAACTTGTGATCCACCATTTCTCATTGAAATAAATCCAGTCATGTAATCATGAACTGATCCTGCAAATACGCATCCAAGTGGAATTGCTAGAAAAGCAATAGGTCCAAAAAGAATACCTTGGATAGGTCCAATGATTGGTCCCATACCTGCAATGTTTAGTAGATTGATGAGCCAGTTTTTCTTTTCGCTCATTACTACATAGTCAACTCCGTCAGCTTTTCTAACAGCTGGAGTTTCTCTGTCGTCTGGTGCCAATTGACTTTCTACATATTTTGAGTAGAAAAATCCGCCACCAAGCAATATTATAAGTCCAATAATAAATAGTAACATATAAATCCTCCTTTACTTTTATTATTCTTAGTTTAATTATAGAACAATGAACTTATAAATACAAGGAAATAACATTAAAGAATTTCAACGCATCAATCGTTTGCAGAACATTTTGTAAAAATGTTTTTACAAAGTTTTAATTTAAAATCTTTATTTAAAAATTATTAATATTATTTGGAAAGTTTTGTGAGAGCTTTTATGAAAAAACTTATAGAAAAGTAAAATTTTATTAAAAATATTATTGGAACTTAAAACATTTAATAATTTGAAAAATTAGAAAAATCTTAAGAGGATTAACGGACATAGGTCCATAAAGATGTTTTTAGACAAAAAAATAAGGCTTACGCCTTAAAATAAATTGGTCGGGGTGAGAGGATTCGAACCCCCGGCCCCATGGTCCCAAACCACGTGCGCTACCAAACTGCGCTACACCCCGACAATGAAAATTTTACAAGAATTTTATATTCTTTTTATTTAATTTTCGAACAGATATTATTATAACATGAAAAAAATTTTTGTCAAAGACTTTTTAAAAAAATTTTAAAAAGCACTTAGAAAACTATTATAGTTGATTTATAAAAAGATTACAACTAAAATATAAGTATTATTAAAGAAGGAGGTAACATGAAAGCTATTATATTTGATTTAGACGGAACCCTGGTGGACTCCATGGGATATTGGAGAAGAGTTTCTCGCGATTTTATGAAGACAAAGGGAATAGACATAGAAGACAGTGTGCAACACAAGATGACTACCATGAGCCTTAACACTTCCCTTAGGTATTTAAAGGACTATTACAAGTTAAGCGAAAGCTTTGAAGAACTTTATAAAGGTTTTAGCGACACAGTTATAGATTTTTATTCTAACAAAGTTAAGTTAAAGGACAATGCCCTTGAAATTTTAAAATATTTTAAGGACAGGGATAAAAAAATTGTCATAGGAACATCAACAGCAAAGCACTTTGCAGACATAGTAATAAAAAAATACGGCATAGACAATTACATTGAAGGACTTTACACAGCAGATTCAGTTGGCCACATAAAGGGCGAAGAAAAATTTTTCACTACAATAACTTCTGAAATAAAGGAAGATCCAAGGGATGTATATTTAATTGACGACTCCTATCTTGCCCTGAGGACTGCCAAAAGTGCAGGTCTTGAGACAGTGGGCGTCTACGATGAAAATTCCAAGGACAAGTGGCACTTAGTTGTAGAAGAAAATAAATATTCCATAACAAATTTAATAGAACTAAAAAATATATGAGATTATTTTTATTTTTTGCGGCAAGGACAATACCTGCCTTCATAATTACCTTTGTAGTCTTTTCCATGGTGAGAGTAAAATTTTTCTCCCACAGAAAAATAAATTCTTCTGGCTTTAGGGAATTTCTCTTGAGTCTTTTTGCAGGCTACCTTGCCTTTCTAGTAATAATGTTATTTACACCAAACTCCTATATTGCCAACTCAGGAATAAATCTAACTAACGAAAACTTTGACTTCGTTGGAAATTTTAAAGACAGGATAACATCAGGAGCCTGGGGCGTAAACCTAGTTCCCTTTAGAACTATAAAAAATTACATAAAATATTCAGGTTTCCTTCACACAATGATAAATATAATGGGCAATGTAATAATATTTGTGCCCTTTGGAATTTTACTTCCAGAAATTTTTTCAAAGGCGAGAAATATTTTAAAGATCCTTGGCATTACTTTTGCCACTTCCTTTTTTGTTGAGTTCATACAATTTTTTATAGGAAGGTCTGTTGACATTGACGACTTGATGTTAAATGTCCTTGGGTCAGTGATTGGATATTTTATTTGGAAGAAAAATTTAAGATTTAAATTTGCCAAGAAAAAGAGAAAAAAATTGAAGAAGACTGAGATGGGCTAAAATTGACAAAAAGGCGGAATTTTAGTATAATTTTAGTCTAACTTCATATGGGGGCGAAAATGGTTTCGACGGGGATTTTGAGCTTTAAGTAGCGAGTCGTTGATGGATCACACAACGCTAAAATGGTCTATAAAAAATAAACGACGAAAATAATTTCGCACTAGCTGCCTAATTAGGTAGCAATCCGGCCAGACGCCGCGAACTGTAACCGGGTTTCAAATTAGCGGGCAAACGAACTCTGTAATGCGCCATAGCAGAGGGGGTTAATGGCGATACTCTGTATGAGTTTGACACTCTAGTAATACAGGGGAAATTTAAGAGGAGTCTGCACTCGGAGAATCTTTCTGTAAGAAGTCTTCGGACGCGGGTTCGACTCCCGCCGCCTCCACCAAAATTTTAATTTAAAGTCATTCATGCTTATGGATGGCTTTTTATTTTTGCTGGAAATTATTTTATTGGCAAATAAAAAAAGAGACTTTCGCCTCTTAATTTTTTAGCTTGATTGTAAAAGTTCTTCATACATCTCTATTAGTTCTTCTGGTATGACGAAGTTAAAGTAGGTGCCTGATTTTGATAGGAAGAGATACATGAGTCCCAGGGATGTGAATTTTTTCATGTTTACATAGACATTTTCGTCGGAATAATCTACAGCGCCATTATAAAAATCGTAAAAGGACTTATGCTCTTTTTCGTCAAAGTTCATGAGAGTGTTTTTAAATTCACTGGTAATTTTTTTATGTATTTCTTCTACTTCTTCTGACAAACTTAGCCCTTCAAGGTCTAAGTCATAGGAAGATGCAATGAGTTGTCTTTGGTCAGCGTCTAAACTCTCTATAATAGGGTATAATTTATCAATAGGCAGTTTGTTAATGGTTTCAACTTTAAAAAGTTTTAATAAAAAATCGCTCATAATTCACCTCGTATTTATTATACATGAAATGAGCTGTGGGAGGAAATATGTCTAGTATTAAAAAACTTTCTGATGGCGTTTATTGTAAAATTATTCCCCTAAAGGGAAATCCCCTAAAGAGCATAAATATTTATATGGTAAAGTCCAGGGGCGAAGCTCTTATTATCGACACAGGCTTTAACACTGAAGAGATCAGGAGTGAAATGTTATCTTTTATAAGAGACATGGAAATTGATTTAAAGAGGACAAAGTTATTTTTGACTCATCTTCACTCTGACCACACAGGTCTTGCAACTTGGTTTCATGAAGAACTTGGCGTGGAAATTTATATGGGAGACATTGACTACCGCATGATGTCTTCTATGGCTGATGCAAATTCTAAGAGGTGGAAAGATGTCATGGCGACTACCCACCTTCAAGGGCTGGATGAGGACAATTTAAAAATTGAAGAGCATGCAGGCTTTCTGTATAGACCCAAGGCAGAGTTTCCCTACACTTCCTTTAATCCTGACTACACCCTAAAGCTTGGAGACTTTATCTTTAAGGGCATGGATTTTTCTGGTCACACTCCTGGCATGGTTGGCCTCTATGAAGAGGAGAGAAAAATTTTATTTTGCGGCGACCACCTCTTGGGAGACATCACTCCAAATATTACTTTTTGGAATTTTACTGTGGGCGACAGCCTTGGCAGATATCTTAAAAATATTGAGAAATTAAGAAATCTTCCAATTGACCACCTTTATTCATCTCACAGGGCACTTATTGAAGATGTGCCAAAGAGGATTGACGAGCTAAAGGCTCATCACGAAAAGAGAATTAACGAGGCGTTAAAGACTTTAGAGGCTAGGGGCAAGTGCACAGTTCGTGACATTGCTATGAATATGTCCTGGGACATGAGGGCAAGGGACTTTTCTGAATTTCCAAACACGCAAAAGTTTTTCGCAGCAGGAGAAGCTCACGCTCATCTAGAACACCTAAGGGCCCTAGGCAAGGCTGATTTTGAAAAAGATGAGGATGGAGTTTTGCACTACTACGCGATTTAAAATTTATTTGATTTAAAAAGTTATTAGACATAGAATTATGATGACGAGAAAAATAAAAATGGAGTGAAAAATGAATAATTTAATTTGTAAGTATAAAGACAAAGTTTTTGAAAGTGGCAAGGAAACAATTTTATGTGGCATTGTAAATGTTACACCAGATTCTTTTTCTGACGGCGGCAAATGGTATGGCAAGGACAAGGCCATCAAGAGGGCAATGGAACTCATTGATGCCGGTGCAAAAATGATTGACCTTGGCGGCGAATCTACTAGACCAGGCTCTACTTATGTAGAAATTGAAGAAGAAATTAGTAGGGTTGTGCCAGTTATTAAAGAATTAAAGACTATGACAGATGTGCCCCTATCCATTGATACATGGAAGGCAGATGTGGCACAGGCTGCAATAGAAGCAGGCGTTGACTTTGTAAATGACATAACAGGTTTTATGGGCGACCCTAAAATGGCTGAAGTGGTAGGAAAAAGTGATGTGGGCGCAATTTTAATGTTTAATCCAAAGATTGCAAGGCCAAAGCACAAGTCATCTGCCAACTTTCCATCCTTTGGTGGAGAGGGAGCCTTTACTGATGAAGAATTAAAATCCTTTGAAGACATGGACATAGTGGAAGTCATGAAAAAGTATCTAGAAAAATCCCTTGAAAGGGCAGAAAAAAATGGCATTACAAGAGATAGAATTATGCTTGACCCAGGCATTGGCTTTGCCCTAACTAAAAAGGAAAATTTAAAATTAATAGACAAAATTGACGCCATAAGAGAAATGGGCTGCTTCACATTTTTAGGAGTATCAAGAAAGAGATTTATCACAAATATTTTGACAGAAAATAATATTGACGCTGATGGAAATAATGAAGAAGGCTTTGAAAATAGAGACGAAGCATCGGCTGCTCTTACGACACTAGCAGCCTACAAGGGCGTGGAAGTTTTGAGGGTCCACACAATGAAGCATCACAGACTTGCAAAGCTCGTTGCAGACTCTGTAAGGCTCAATGAAGTTATAGAAGATGTAAATTTCAAACCTTATTCACTTTAAATTATTTTTTATAAGATATATAATATAAGCATAAATAAAAAAGGGGGACATTATGTCATTAATTGAAAATTTGAGAAGTAAAGTAAGAGCATCAAAACCAGAAATAGTATTTCCAGAAGGCGATGACCAAAGAATTTTAAGAGCAGCAATTAGACTTAATGAAGATGGAGATATTAAACCAATAGTTCTTGGAGACAAAAAAGAACTTGAAGCTTTAGCAGAAAAAGAAGGTGTGAAACTAGGAGACCTTGAAATTCTAGACCCAGCTAACTATGAAGCTAAAGATGAAATTGTTAAGGCTTTTGTAGAAAGAAGAAAAGGAAAAGTAAACGAAGAACAAGCAGCAGAAATCTTAAAAGACCACAACTATTTTGGAACAATGCTTATCTACATGGGAAAAGCTAAGGGACTTGTATCAGGTGCAGCACACACAACTGCAGATACAGTTAGACCAGCCCTTCAAATCATAAAGACAAAAGAAGGATACAAGAGATGCTCTGGAGCCTTTATCATGCTTAGAGACGAAGAAATGTATTTAATGGCAGACTGTGCTATTAATATTGACCTTGATGCAGACGGACTTGCAGAAGTAGCAGTAGTATCAAATGAAACAGCAAGACAATTTGGCATGGATCCAAAGATTGCAATGCTTTCTTTCTCAACTAAGGGTTCAGCATCTCACGACAGAGTAACAATGGTTGCAGAAGCAACAAAAATGGCTAAGGAAAAAAATCCTGACATGGCAATTGACGGAGAATTACAATTTGACGCAGCTTTCGTAGAATCCGTTGCAAAGAAAAAAGCACCAGGTTCAGAAGTTGCAGGACACGCAAATGTATTTGTATTCCCTAACATTGAAGCAGGAAACATTGGCTACAAGATCGCTCAAAGATTTGGCGGCTTTGAAGCAATTGGACCTATCCTTCAAGGACTTAATGCCCCAGTAAACGACTTATCTCGTGGTTGCTCAGAAGACGAAGTATATTCACTAGCAATCATAACAGCAGCACAAGCAGTTCTATAAATTAAATTTTGACTTAAAGACTTCCTTAGGGGAGTCTTTATTTTTTTGCCCTTAATATATATAATGATGTCAAGTAATTTTTAGTGAAAAGAGTAGGTTGTAAAGATATGGAAAACAAAAAGTGGAAGATTTTTTTAGTAGAAGATGACAAAGTAATTGCTGAAGAAATTGAAAGACACCTCAATTTTTGGAATTATGAAATAAAAATAGCCGAGGACTTTCAAAATATTTTTGATGACTTTAAAAACTTTCATCCTGATTTAGTTTTGATGGATGTAAGTCTTCCCTTTTACAATGGCTATCACTGGTGCAAAATTATTAGAAAAAATTCTAAAGTTCCGATTTTATTTATTTCAGCCGCCGATGAAAACTTAAATTTGATAATGGCAATGGATCTTGGAGCAGATGATTATTTGACTAAGCCCTTTGAACTAGAGCTATTACAAATAAAAATAAGAGCCTTACTTAGAAGAGCTTACGAATATGTTGAGACAAGAAATATTTTTTATAAAGACATAAGGCTTGACTGCGACAAGATGATTATATCAAGAGAAAACAGAGAGATAGAACTTACGAAAAATGAATTTAAAATTTTAGAAATTCTCTTGGAAAAGCCAGGCAAAGTTGTTAATAGAGATGAAATTATTGATAAAATTTGGAAAACGGACTCTTATATTGACGATAACACCTTAACAGTAAATGTAATGCGTCTTAGAAAAAAGTTAGAAGATATAAATATTTTTGAACTCATAAAAACTAAGAAAGGAGTAGGCTATTATGTCTCACCTGCCAATTAAAAGTTTTTTAAAGAGAGAAAAATTCACAATAATTTTTGGGATTTTTATATTTTTTTATATTCTAGGAGTTTATTTAGTTTTTGAATTTGAAAGAGTAAAGACTATTTACATATCTTTTTTATATCTATTTTTATTTTTTATTTATATGGTTTTTCTTTATTCCACAAGAGACAGAGAATTCAGAGAAGAAATTGCTCTTTTAAATCAAAAAAATTACGAAAAAATTCTAGAAATAAAGGATTCTCCATTATCAAGAGCTCTTTATAAAAGCGTAGAAGAAAATAAAAAATTTAGAAATAGTGAAGAAAAGAGAAGATCTGATGTAAAAAATTATTTGACCATTTGGACTCATCAAATAAAATCCCCAATATTTGCACTAAGGCTTCTACTCAAAAAAGATGAAATAAATAAAATAGAATGCGAGAAAGAAATTTTTGAAATCGAAGAATATGTGGGAAATATTTTAGGCTATGCAAGGCTGAATGCAGATAGCACTGATTATGTTTTTAGCAAATACAGTTTAGACGAAATTATTAGAGGTGTAATAAGAAAATATTCAATTCAGTTTATTGGAAAAAATAATAGCCTTGACTTTTGTGAAACTAAGAAAATAATTTTAACTGATGCCAAGTGGTTTTCTTTTTTATTAGAGCAAATTATTTCTAATGCAATAAAGTACACGCAAAATGGAAGAGTAGCAATTTATTTAAAGAAAGATGAACTCGTAATTGAGGACAATGGAATTGGAATAATGCCAGAAGATTTACCGCGAATTTTTGATGCGGGATACACTGGTTACAATGGAAGATTGGAGAAAAAGTCAACGGGATTGGGACTTACCCTTTCAAAGAATATTGGTAAATCTTTAAGAGTGACACTTAGATGTGAATCAGAGCCAAAGATTGGCACAAAGATGTATATTAATTTAAAAAATATTTTAGATTAGGGTGCTTAGCACTCTTTTTTTATATCTTACAAAAATGTCACATTAAAGCTTGATTTGTTATGTAAATAAAAGGATTTATTTTTTTGTACAATTTATAATGTAGAAAGAGGTGAGAAAATGATAAAGAAAATTTTTAAGGGAATTTTAATTTTTATATTAACTATTATTTTTCTTGTAGGGCTTGGAGATTTTTTATGGATTAAAATACCTGAGTTAAGTGCAAGAAAAAATATTTCAGATATAGAGGACTATGGCAAAAAAGTAAGCCAAATAAAATTAAATGATGATATAAAAGTTGTGGGACTTGGGGAAGCTACTCACGGGAATTCTGATTTTCAAGATTTAAGATTAGAAGTTCTAAAGACTTTAGTTGAAAAAAATAATTTAAAAAGTTTTTGCCTTGAAGCAGATTTTGGCGAGGGCATGATTATAAATAATTACATTCATGGAAATAAAAGAGTTGAAAATATTTCTAGTGTTTTTTCTTTTAATATTTATCACACAAGGAATATGAATGACCTCATAAATTATATGTTTGACTACAATCAAAGGGCAAAGGAAGAGGATAAACTTTCCTTTTACGGCTTTGATATGCAAAACCCCGAAAAATCTATGGAGTTAATTTTAGATTTTTGCGAAGAAAATAATATTTTACAAGATAAAGACTTGCAAAGGGAATTTTCCTTTATTAAAGATGAAAAATTTAAGATTTCACAGATAAAAGGTAGAGAAGATTTGTTGTTAGAAATAAAAGCTCATGTCGACAGCCTATCTTCTAACTCTGCAAGGCTTGTTTCAAGAGCTCTTACAAATGTCTTGGACAGCGTAAAATATTATGAATTGGATTTTAATGACTATGGAAAAGTGAATAATTTAAGAGATAAATTAATGGCTGAAAATGTTAAGTGGATAAGTGATTTTGAAAAATCAAAGGGAAATGATCTGCTTTTAATTTCTGGTCACAATGGTCATCTTGCGAAAAGTGAAAAGTTTTATGAGCCCATGGGTTCTCACTTAAAGGAAATTTTTGGAGAAAAGTATTTTATTATTGGCACAGACTTTTATAAGGGCATTGTAAATATTAATGAGATTGGTCCAGATAATAAGAGGGCAAACCATGTTTTTATATCTGCAGATCCTTTAGCTTACAGTGCGAGAAAATTTAAGGGCAAATATTATTTAGATTTTACAAAAGTTCAAGATGGCGAAACATTTGAATTTATAAATAGAGAGATTAATATGGGAAGTTTGGGCGAAGGATATTCTCCACTTATGAAATTTATTCCAACAAGTTATAGAGTAAAGGAAGTCCCAAAAGATTTATATGATGCAATGATTTTTGTTTATTATGCAAAGCCAATTGCTGTGATTTATGAAGATTAGTTTTAAAGAGGTGGAAGATGTTAGAAGTTCAAAACATAAAAAAGATATACCGAAGTCGCTTTGGTAAAAATGACCTGGAGGCTTTAAAGTCAATTAATTTCACTGTTGAAGCGGGAGAATATATTGCCATAATGGGAGAATCTGGAAGTGGAAAGACAACTTTATTAAATATATTGGCACTACTTGACAGACCAACTTCTGGAAAAGTTATTTTAAGAGGCAAAGATTTACAAGAGATAAGGGACAGCCAAAGGGCAAAATTCAGAAGAGAAAATTTTGGATTTGTTTTTCAAGATTTTAACCTTCTTGACACCTTCACTGTTAAAGAAAATATTTTATTGCCCTTAGTATTAGCAGATGAAAAGGTCTCATCAATGGAAAAAAAGTTATCAGAGATTGCAGCAAGACTAAATATTAATGATTTATTAAGTAAATATCCCTACGAAATAAGTGGTGGGCAAAGACAAAGAGTAGCAATCGCCAGGGCACTTATAACAAAACCAGAGATGCTTTTTGCAGATGAGCCTACAGGTGCACTTGATAGCAACAGTACGAGAGAACTTTTAAAAGTTTTTAAAGAATTAAATCTTGAGGGGCAGACTATTTTAATGGTTACACATTCTATTATGGCAGCATCTGAAGCAAATCGAGTTTTATTTATAAAAGATGGGGAGATTTATCATCAACTTTATAAAGGAAATTTAGAAAGTTTTGATATGCAAAAGAAAATTGCAGACACAATGCAAATGTTGCAAAGGAGTTATGAAGATGAAATCACTTTATAGGAATTTTGCATTGTCTGGTATAAAGAGAAATAAAAATATTTTTATGCCCCTCATTGGAACTATAATTTTTCTAATTGTACTTAATTCAATTTGTTTAAGCCTTGTCTTAGATAAATCTCTTGCAGGAGCAAGTGGAATGGATACGATGAAGATAATTCTATTTTATGGAGTTGTAGTTTTATCAATTTTTTCACTTATAATGCTATCTTCCGTGTATTCCTTTATTCAAAAGAGAAAGTTAAAGGAGCAAGGACTTTATTTAATACTTGGACTTGAGAAAAGACATTTGCGAATAATTTTATTTTGGGAAATAATTTTTATTATTATTTTTTCCATAGTACCAGCAAGCATTTTTAGTCTTGTACTTTATAAATTGTCTCTAGGCATTTTTGTAAAGCTAATAAATATTCCTATAAATATATTTGAGGGTGGATTTTTTAACAATATTTTAGCAGCAACCATCATAGCTTTAATATTTATTGCAATATTAATTTTTGTATTTGCAATTCAAATTATTAAGATGAGAAATTATTCTCCAATTGATTTAGTAAATGAGTCCAAGGCAGGAGAGAAGAAAAATAAATTTACAAAATTAATTGCTCTATTGGGGATAATTTTTATTGCGTCAGGTTATGCAATTAGTATTACAACAAAAAATCCAATGGAAGCCTTTATAAAATTTTTCTTAGCAGTTTTGCTTGTTATAATAGGAACTTATTGTGCCTTTTCTGTTATTGTAAGTTTGATTTTAGAAATAATAAAAAATAAAAAAGATTTATATTACAAAAAAGATAATTTCTTTGCAATATCAGGGCTTTTGTATAGAGTGAAAAATAATTCAAGGTCCCTGGCAAGTATTGCTATACTTTCTACAGCTTTTACCGTAGTTTTAACTTCGGGAATAAGTTTATATGTAGGAATAGATGATGTAGTAAATAGATTATTTCCATCAGATTATACTCTAGAGATAGAGGATAATTCTATAGCTATAAATAACTTAGAAAAATATAGAAATAAGGTAAACAAATATCTTGATGAAAATGGATTTAATGCAAAACCATTTACTACAATGGAATGGAATGTTCCACTTTTAAAGACAGAGAGTGGAGTAGAATCTTTAAAAAGTGAAGATATAGATAAGGCAGCATTTAAAAATAATTTAGTCGACCTACAAGTTATTTATACAAGAGATGGCAATTTAAAATTTGATGATGCAGATATACTGTATTTTGAAGACGAGGGAATAAAAGATTGGATAGGAGAATTAGATTATAAAGCAAAAAGCATAAGGGAAGAAGAAAATGACGTACCCATTGAGAATTTAATAAGTATATTTGAAAAGAATAAAATATTTGTAAAAGACTACAAAATTGCAGAAGAGATAATTAAAAAGTATGAAGTGAAAAATTCTAATATATTTAGCATAGAGCCATCAGTTAAGACAATGATTAATGGAGCAAATGAAGAAAACTTTGCAGAAAGTCTTAAAGAAAACATAGAAAAGTTAAAAGTAAATGAAAATCAAAAAATAAAAGTCATAGATAGGGGAGAAACCAAGTTAGAATTTTTGAGAATGTATGGTGTAATATTTTTTGTTGGTTTAATACTTTCTTTAGCATTTTTAGTTACAATGGGGCTTTCAATATATTATAAAGAACTAACAGAGGGATATGAGGATGTAGAAAGATTTAGAATTTTAAAAAAGCTTGGTCTTGGAGATATTGAGGCAGAGAGAAGTATAAAGAAACAAATGGCGACATTATTATTTTTACCAATAATTTTTTGTATAGTTCACACATCTTTTGCATTTCCAAGCTTAAAAAATATGCTAATGATAATTGGGCTTATGAATATTCCATTATTTATAAAATCAATGATTTTTGTGATGTTGATTTATATAATTATTTATCTTGGTATATACAAATTCACAGAAAAAGTTTATGCAAAGATAGTTTTAGAAAAATGAAGCTTTTTCTTGATTTGTGTAACACAATGTAATACAATTAGCTTAGAGGTGATGGTATGAAAACTGTATCTGTAAGACTTAATGCTGAAGAGGAGAGGGCCTTTACTGCCTATGCTGATCTTATGGGGGAACCTCTTTCTACTCTTTTTAAAAAATTAATGGAAGAGAAGCTTGAAGATGAGTTCGACATGAAGGTGGCTGAAGATTTTCTTGAAAGGGAAGCTAGGGGCGAAGTTGAATATATTACTCATGAAGAGTTGATGAAGGAACTAGATTTCTGACATGTATGATTTAATTTATGATAAAAAATATTTAAAAAGTTTAAGAAAGTTAGATATACAAGCTCAAAAAATTATAACTAACTGGGTAGAAAATAATTTACTAAATTGTGAAGAGCCTAAATTTTCTGGAAAGCCCCTCACAGGAAATTTTAAGGGGGTTTGGCGTTATAGGATAGGTTCCTATAGGCTTCTTGCGAAAATTGACGACGACAAATTAATTATTTTTGCCATTAACAGGAGACAGAGAAGAAATATTTAAAAAGTAAGATTCTTTTTGAGTTTTAGTTTTTTTTATGGAAAAATTTTTATGAAAGGAGTTTTTATGACTAAGTTAAGAGATGCCATATATGGCTTTGCTGTTGCTGATGCCCTTGGCGTTCCCTTTGAATTTAAAGAGCGGGGAACTTTTATTTGCAGTGACTGTGTTGGTTTTGGAACTTGGAATAAGGAAGCAGGCACTTGGTCTGATGACACCAGCATGACTCTTGCCACTTGCAAGTCAATTAAGGACAAAGGCAGGGTTGACATCGAAGACATTAGGAAAAATTTTAAGGCTTGGCTCTTTGATGATGACTTTACAGCTGATGGTAAGGTCTTTGATGTTGGCAGCACAACTAGAGAGGCCCTTACTTTAAATCGTGGCATGGATGATTTTTATTCCAATGGCAACGGGTCTCTCATGAGAATTTTACCCCTTGCCTTTACTGATGCCAGTGATGAAGAAATCGAAAAAGTTTCTAGCATAACTCACGCTCACGAAATTTCTAGGAAGGCTTGTCTTGATTATGTTCATCTTGCTAGAAAATTAATAGAAGGAGAAAAATTAGAAAGCTTGGGACTTGATGATTTAAAAAATAAAAGTGAAGATGAAATTAAATCCACTGGCTTTGTCCTTCACACCCTAGAGGCATCTTTGTGGTGCATCTTAAAGACTAATAATTATAAAGATGCAGTCCTTAAGGCTGTGAACCTTGGCGACGACACAGACACAACGGCAGCTGTAACTGGTGGACTTGCTGGAATAATTTATGGCTTTGATGAAATTCCAAGGGACTGGATAGACAAGTTAAAAAATAAAGACTTAATTGAAGATTGTTTATTTTAAAAAATCCTCCTGAAATAAAAAGGAGGATTAATCTTAAACATAATTTAGGGCAAGATTGACGGCGATGCCAATGACTGCACCGAGACCTATTAACTTAAATAGGTCTATTTTTTTTAGGTATAAAAGAAAGCCAAGGACAAAGGAAATTAGGGCGGCAAGGCTTATGCCATCTAAATTAATTCCCTGAGGAAAAACTGATGAATGAAATAGTTTTAAGGTAGTGATAAAAATTAAGGAAACAACTCCTGCCTTTATGCCAAGAAGGGAGTAGTCCATAATTTTAAATTTTTTATTTTTGCTAAAGAGAAAGTAGCCCAGGATCATCATGAGTATAAACTGTGGTAGGACGAGGCCAGTTGTAGCAACAATAGAGCCAACAATGCCGCCTACGCTTTGACCTACAAAGGTTGCAGAATTTATGGCAATGGGTCCTGGAGTCATTTGTGAAATTGAAATTAAGTCTATAAATTCTCTGGTGGATATCCAGGCATTTTCTTCCACTACATATTTTGATATGAGAGGGATTACTGCGTAGCCACCGCCAAAGGCAAAGCATCCAATTTTAAAGAAAATAAAAAACAAATCAAACATTTTTGTATCTCTCCATCACACTAAAATAAGAAATTCCTGCAAGGGCACAGAATAAAATAATAAGTCCTGTGTTTATATCTGTGAAGAAGGCAACTAAGAAGACCAGAATAATCATAACAGCACTAAATCTTGGGTTCTTTTTGTAGGAAGATTTTCCCATGCGAAAAACTGTGATGAATAAAACTGCAGAGATTATTCCACTTATGCCTTCAAGGGCAGAGTTTATAAAAAAATTACTTTTAAACTCTTGATAAAAATTTGAAATCACAGATAGAATTATTAGGCAGGGAAGGGATGATGCCACAAGACAAGTTATCGCCCCAAGAGGTCCCCTTAGGTAGTAGCCAGTTAATACTGAGCAAGAAATTGCCATGGCGCCAGGTCCACCTTGGGAGATGGCAACTATGTCCATCATTTCATCTTCCTCAATAAGTTCTAAGTCTTGTACAAAAATATCCTTTATGACAGGCACAATTGTGTAGCCGCCACCAAAGGTAATGGCATTTATTTTAAAAAATGTTAAAAATAATTTTAAGATTGAAATATTTTTCATTAAATCACCGCATTAATTATAGCACAGAAATGAAAATTTAAGTAATATCGTGTATAATCTACTTAAGGAGTGATAGAGATGAAGATGGGAATAATAGGTCTTGGCAATATGGGTTCTGCCATGGCACATGGTCTTTTAAATAATAATATAGAAACTTTTCTTTACGATAGGAGTGAGGAAAAGAGAGAAGCCTTTAAGGATTTTGAAAAGGCAAAAATAATGGATTCAGAAGTTGATGTAGTGAAAAATGCTGACGCAGTGATTTTAACAATTAAGCCCTATGTCTATGACGAGGTCCTAGATAAAATTAAAAATGAAGTTAAAAATCAAATTATAATTTCAGTTACATCAAGTTACGATTTGAAAAAACTTGAGGCAAAACTTCCAGGCAAAAAACTTTTAATGGCAATGCCAAATACGCCTGCGAAAATTTTATCTTCAATGACGGGAATTTGTCCTGGCGAAAATATTTCTGAGGATGAACTAAGTGAGCTTAGGGAAATTTTATCTTCCTTTGGCGAAACTGAAATCGTGGAAGAAAAAAATATAAAAATTTATGAGGCAGTTTCTGGTTGCATGCCAGCCTATGTCTACATGTACATAGAAGCGGCAGCAGATGCAGCAGTGTCTCATGGCATGACTAGAGATATGGCTTATAGGGTAATTTCACAAGCAGTGGCAGGCTCTGCCAAGATGGTAAGAGAGTCTGGTCTTCACCCAGGTGAGTTAAAGGACCAAGTTACTACACCTGCTGGCACAACTATTAAGGGAGTAAAATCTTTAGAAAGAGACGGTTTTAGATCTGCAATTATAAATGCAGTGGATTCTATTATGAATAAATAGGAGGTCGACATGAAAGATTTATTAGTATTTTTGGCAGATGGTTTTGAAGAAATTGAAGCACTAACTATTGTAGATGTTTTGAGAAGGGCTGACTTAGTAGTTGATACAGTTTCAATTACAGACAGAAATGAAGTGAGAGGAGCTCACGATGTAAGAGTCCTTGCTGACAAAACTTTTGACGAAATAAACATTGAAGACTACAGGGCAATGTACATCCCAGGAGGACAACCTGGCGCAACAAATTTAATGAGAGACAAGAAAGTTGTTGAGTGTGCCAATGTATTTAACGACGACGAAAGAATTGTCACTGCCATTTGTGCAGGTCCACAAGTTCTTGATGCAGCAGGCCTTTTAAAGAGCGGCAAGTTCACTTGTTACCCAGGCGTTGAAGCTAGACTTAAGGTGGACAATCCCTTAGATGAAGCTGTTGTAGTGGAAGATAATATAATAACAGCCATGGGTCCAGCCCTTGCAATTTTACTTGGAGTAAAGCTAGTAGAAATTTTAGGCTCAAAGGAGAAGGCAGAAGAAGTTTCAGAGGGACTACTTCTACCTAAGATTAAAAAATTTATTTAAGCTGTAAGTTAAAATTAAGAGACGAAAATAAATTAAAAAAATATTTTAAATGTACCAGAAAATTTTTGGTACATTTTTTTCGCAAAAATTTTTTAAAACTTTCAAATATAAAACTTTATCAAAAGCTAAAGTGTCTTCTTTTCCTTTTATTACTCATATTTCAGTGTTATAATAACTGTAACTAAAACAAATCTTTAAATATGGGCGGACAGCCTGTTTTTATTTATGGAGGATTAATGTTAGCAAAGCTAATTTTAAAAAGAGGTCACAACGCCTATGGCTATGACAGGGCAAAAATTGCCAAGGAGACTTCCTTTCTTGGACTTGTATCAAATATAATGGCAGCTCTTTTAAAAGTTATTTTATATACTTTTACAGGATCTATTTCTATTTTGTCCGATGCAGTAAATAATATTACAGACTGCATGAGCTCAATTATTTCAATTTTTGGCATAAAACTTGCCTCAAAGCCAAGAGATAGAGACCACCCCTATGGTCATGGCAGGCTTGAATATTTAATATCACTTGTTGTAAGTGGAATCGTGCTTAGCGTGGGCTTTCAATTTTTGAGGACTTCTGTAGGAAAAATTCTTCACCCTCTTGCCATAACTTATCCAAAATCTACAATAGTAGTTTTAATAATTACTGTATTTATAAAATTTTGGCAAGCCTCATTTTATGCCCAAGTGGCAAGGGCAATTGACTCAACAACCCTAAAGGCACAGGAGAAGGATTCACTTAGCGACACTCTTATAACTCTCGTTGTAATTGTCGCCATAGTTATAGAAAAGTTTACTGGAAAAATTTTAGATGGCTATGTGGGAGTTCTAGTTGCCCTATTTATTTTATACACTGCAATCTCTCTCATCTACGAAACAATTTCCATTATACTTGGCAGGGGCTTAAGTGAAGAGACTAAGCACGAGATAAAGTCCAAGGTTTCAACTTATGATGGAATCTCCAATGTCCACAATATGATGGTGACAGACTTTGGACCAGACAATATTATCGTCTTAATTGATGCAGCCCTAGATTATAATTTGACACTGGAAGAGGCACACAATATAGTAGATAAGGTAGAAAGAGAAGTATCTGAACTTTTGGGCATAAAACTCATTATTCACGCTGACCCACTGGGATCTAGCTCAGATATTATTAGATCAGTTTCGCGAGATCTCAAAAAAATTATTAGGGAAAGTTTAAATATTTATTCTTTTCACGACATAGTGCTTGAAGATAAGAAAATTTACATCGACATTGATTACAATGCCGATGCTGTTTCCAATGCAAGGGAAAAAGAGGCTCTGAAAAAAGAGCTTATTGATAAATTAAAATCAATTTACAAGGATTATGATTTCGAAATAATTCTTGATGCGATTTTTTAGGAGGAAATATGAAGGCTTTAGTTGTAGGTGCTGGAAAATTAGGTTATAGGCTTGCAGCTTCACTTATAGATGAAGATTATGAAGTAACTGTAGTAGACAATGATGAAGATGTAATTGAATATATTTCAAACTCACTAGATGTTTTAAGTATTTGTGCAAATGCACTAGACTTTGGCGTCTTGGAAGAGCTTGACATCTCCCTATTTGATTATGTCATAGCAACTACTACTAATGACGAGGCAAATGTAATACTTTGCACAATTTCAAAAAAACTTGGCGCAAAATATGCCATAGCTAGAGTCAGAGACCCAGAATACAGAAAGCATTTAGACTTTATATCTGAAGAATTAGAGATAGATAAAATTATAAATCCAGACAATGCCACTGCCAGGTCCATAGTAAAGTATCTCATGAAGAGATACCAACTTTACTCTGACGAATTTGCCGGCGGGAAAGTTTCTCTTGTTGAATTTAATATTGGCAAGGACCCAAACTTTATTGGCAAGAGAATTATGGACATCGAAAAGATTAACGACCTACTTATTTCTGCAATTTCAAGAAGTGGAGATGCAATCATCCCAAATGGTCGTACAGTTCTTGAAGAAAATGATGTAATAATCCTAGCAGGCAAATCAGAAAATATAGAAATTTTTGACAAAGAGCATACAGGCGTAAGTAAGACTAGACCCCTTAGAAGCACAATGATTTTAGGGGGAGGAAAGACTGGTCTTTACCTTGCCATGCTCTTATTAAAGGAAAATATCCGCGTCACAATAGTTGAAATAAATAGAGAGAGATGTCTGGAGCTAAAGGAAATGGTTCCAGGTGCAGAAATAATAAATGGCGACGGAACAGACCTTGCCATTCTTGAAGAGGAAATGGTCCACACTTACGATGCCTTTGTAGCATCTACAGGTATTGACGAGGCAAATTTACTTATGAGTCTTGTGGCAAAGCAAACGGGGATTTATAAGTCTGTCGCAAAAATTTCCAGAACTAATTACGACAAGATTTTGGACAAATTAGACATAGACGCAGTTTTTAACACTGCTTATATAACAGCTGCAGAAATATTAAAGGAAATTAGGGGTAAGTCTTCCCTTTCACTTAATCTTCTCTTAAATGGACAAGTGGAATGTATTGAATTAATTATAAAGGAAAAACACTTGGTTTGCGGCAAGGCTCTTGAAAACTTAAATCTTCCTGAAGGTATTTTAATTATTGCAGTTATAAGAAATAATGAAATGTTAGTTCCTAATGGAAAGACAGTCCTTGAAGCAGGCGATAGAATAGTTTTATTCTCAATGCACGAAGTTGCACCTAAGATGCAAAAGATTTTTACCTCAGAAGGGAAATTTAAGGATGCTCTAAATTCAATTAGGAATCGAGGCTCTTCTTATGAATTATAAACTTATTTCAAAATTACTGGGTTATATTTTATTAATAGAGACAGCCTTTATGGCGCCATCACTCATACTTTCTTTAGTGGAGAAGGATGGAAGTGCCCCTGGTTTTTTAATCCCAATGGCAATAGCTATCCTATTGGGATTAATTTTAATTAACTTAAAAGTTAAGAAGAGATCACTATCTCCAAGAGATGGAATTTTAATAGTAACTGCATCTTGGGTACTAGTATCTCTTGTTGGCGCAATTCCTCTTTTTATAGCAGCAAATATGACCTATGTTGATTCCTTTTTTGAAATTGTATCAGGATTTACGACGACCGGTGCCACAGTTATATCAGGTATAGAATCCTTTCCAAGATCAGTGGTGTTTTGGAGATCTATTACCCACTGGATCGGCGGTATGGGAATACTTGTCTTTACAGTAGGTCTTCTTCCAAAACTTGGCGTAGGTGGTTTTCAAATCTTTAAGGCAGAGTCACCGGGACCAGTGGCAGGAAAGATTGAGTCCACAATTTCTCAATCATCAAAAAGACTATACATCATTTACATTATTTTATCAGCGGCACTTTTTACCTGCTTAAAAATTGCAGGCATGTCAGTTTTTGACAGCCTTGTCCATACCTTTGGCGTACTTGGAACTGGAGGATTCTCCTCTTACAACGACTCCTTCATGTCCTATGAAGGCAATGCAGTTCACTTTATCCTCGCCTTCTTTATGTTTTTAAGTGCTACAAACTTTACAATTTATTCTCTTATTTCGAGAAAAAAATTTAAGGAAGTTTTACAAAACGACGAGCTAAAACTTTGGATTTTAATAACTCTCGCTGCCATTGCTTTTATTACTCTTGATTTATTCTCCAAGGGTTATCCTTCACTTTTATTGGCCTTTAGAGATTCAGCCTTTCAAGTTACATCCATATCATCTACATCTGGTTTTGCCAATGCAGATTATGAATTGTGGCCAAGTTTTTCTAAATTTATTTTGCTAATCCTCATGATCTTTGGAGGCTGCGCAGGTTCCACAGGCGGTGGAATTAAAGTTACGAGAATTTCTATTTTGTTAAAATTAATCAAAAGGGAAATGAGAAAGGCGACACACCCAAAGGCAGTCCTTCCTATTATTGCTGATGGAAAGACCTTGTCCGATGAAGTTGTCCTTGGCATAAACGCCTATCTTGGGACTTACTTTGTTATAGCTTTAGCTTCCACTGCAGTAGTTACACTTTCTGGTGTAGATGTAATAACAGGATTTTCTTCTGTTGCAACTACACTTTCAAATGTGGGACCAGGCTTTGGCGACATTGGTCCAACGAAAAATTTTGCCTTTTACAATGACTTTTTTAAATTATATTTTAGTGCTCTCATGCTACTTGGAAGGCTTGAATTCTTTACTATTCTCGCACTATTCTCCAAGGGCAGAAGAAGAAAGGAAATTATTAAATTATAATGAAAATTTTAATTATCGGTTCAGGAAAAGTTGGCTCTACAATTGCAAATACTCTTAGCCTAGAAAAGTTTGACATAGATATAGTTGATAGGAATGAGTTAAATTTTGCCACCATCACCAACACTGTGACAAAAATAAAAGGCGATGTATTAGACGAAAAATTTATGCTAAATTTTGATTTAGAAAAATATGATTACGCAATTATAGCAACAAATAGCGACAAGACAAATTTAATAATGGCATCAATTTTTAAGGGCCTTGATGTAAAAATTATTTTGCGTCTTGACGAAATGGAAAATATTTCTGAAATTGGCATTATAAAAAATTCTCTTCCAAATGTTGTAAATATTTTTAACAGAAGCCTTGAGTCAGCAAAACTTGCCACAAAATTAATTGGATCTTCAAATTATTATGAGGCAGATTATTTTGGTAAGGGCAAGATTGAAGTCACAGGTCACTATATTGACATGGACGAAGAGTTTGAAAATTTAAAGATAAAGGACATAGGATCTCTATCCACAATTTTAGTCGTTGGAATACTAAGAGAGGGAGACTTAATTGTGCCAGATGGTGAAACTACTCTAAAGAGCGGCGATTATATGTATCTCATGGGTCTTTCTTCTGACATAAGAAACTTCAAATACTCTCACTTTGAGATAAAGGAAAAAAAAGATGTGCGCGATGTAGTCATTGCATCAGGTGACATGACCTTTAACAGAATGATCTCTAACCTTGAAAATATTAATTTGAAAATAATCGAATCCAATAGAGAAAAATTTGAAGACCTTAGAAGAAATCTTCCAAGAGCCTTTGTTGTCAATAAAAGTTTAAAGAATGACAAAATTTTTGAGGAAGAAAGTATTTCAAGGGATGCAGTTTTTATTTCCATGACGGATTCTGACGAGTTAAATATAGTTCTTGGACTCTTGGCGAGAAGCCACGGCATTTCAAGAAATATAATAATTCAAGGTGACAACAATTACGACAGCATTTTAGAGAGCCTGGGTATTTATAGGGTCATGGACCCAAAGGTCATTGTGGCAAATGAAATTATAAAAGCAATTAACACTGACATGAAGGTCTCAATAAATTATATGTTTGGCGGCAAGGCACAGGTTTATGAAATAAAAATCCCCGACGACTTTATCTACATTGGCAAAAAATTATCTGAAATCAATCTTCACAGAGAAATTATTATTGGCGGTATAATTAGGTACGACAATTCAGCAGTAATACCAAGGGGCAACACAAAAATTGAAAAGGGCGATAGACTTGTCATCTTCTCAACTAATGAAAGCAGAAAGGAATTGGAAGAGCTCATTGACCCAACTTTAAAGAAAAGTATTTTTGATTTTTTCAGGAGGTGATTTTGTGAAGGAAATTTTTAAAAATGACTGGCAAGAAATATTGGAAGAAGAATTTGAAAAAGACTACTACAAGGACCTGAGAAAACTTTTAATAGAAGAGTACAGACATCACCAAATATTTCCACAAGCTCAAGATATTTTTAACGCCTTTCACTACACTTCTTACAAGGACTTAAAGATCCTAATACTTGGTCAAGACCCCTATCACAATGTGGGTCAAGCCCATGGACTTGCCTTTTCTGTAAAGGAAGGAGTGAAGATTCCACCTTCACTCCAAAATATTTATAAGGAATTAAATTCTGACTTAGGACTAGCCATACCACAAACGGGCTACTTAAAGTCCTGGGCAGATGAGGGCATCATGCTCTTAAACACAACCTTAACTGTAAGGGCACATGAACCCATGAGCCATTCAAAAATTGGCTGGGAAATTTTTACCAACTCAGTTATAGAAAAAATAAACGAAAAAAAAGAGCCTGTGGTCTATATACTCTGGGGCAATCATGCCAAGGCTCGCAAAAAATTTATAAATAATGAAAATCATCTCATAATAGAAGGCGTCCACCCATCACCACTTTCTGCCAACAGAGGTTTCTTTGGCTCAAGGCCTTTCTCCCGTGCCAATAAATTTTTATTGGAGAGAGGAGTTACGCCACCTTCATGGGAAGTTAAATAGAATTTTTAAAATTTAAAATATTTTCTATTACAGCAGAATCATTTGCCAAGTGCAAGTCATCCTTGCTGTAATTTTTTTTGTAGTGGGGGTCGTAATAATTGACTAAAAGATCTCTTATTAAAAAATCGTAGTCGTCTTCCTGGAATTTTTCTAAATATAATTTTTCCCTTTCAGGAGAAATAAATTTTTTGATTTCCAAAAGGGACTTATAAATTTCATCTCTATCTGATAAATTGTAGTCTCTCTTAATTCTTTTTATGCGACTATCTATTTGGTCTTCAATAATTATTTTTCTGTCAGAAGAAATTTTTTCTATTAAAGTTTTTGGCAGCTGAATATTTCCAATCTTTGAGCTTTCTCCTTCAGTGAAAATAATTTTTTCATCTTCACCGAATCCATTTAAGGAATCAAATAGTAGGGACTCAAAATATTTTTGGGAAGGTTGATTACTAAGTCCTATGCCACCAAAGTTTGAGCCTCTGTGGTTGGCAAGCTCTTCAAGGTCAAGGACAGGATAAGCACTTTTTAATTTATTTAAAATTTCAGTTTTTCCCACGCCAGTTTTGCCGCAAAGAACTATCAATTCTTTTTCTCTTATTAAAGAATCTAAATTTTCTCGGATATATTTTCTGTAGGACTTGTAGCCTCCAATTAATTTTTTTACATCAACATTTAAAGCTCTAAGAAAAGTAAAAAATACATTGGATCTGTAGCCACCGCGAGAGCAGTAAAGGACTAGGTCGTCACAAGATTTTTTCAAATCAATAATTTTTTCGTAGTAGGCTGGGAGTTTGTCCTTGGCATAATTTATGCCCAGGTATTTTGCCTTCTCCACGCTTTCTTTTACATAAGTCCTTCCAACAACTTCTCTTTCGTCATCCTCAAGTATGGGAAGGTTTATTGCGCCAGGAATTCTATAGTCACAAAACTCTTTGGGACTTCTCATGTCCACAAAGATTATTTTTTTCCCGCCTTTTATCATTTCATGAATTTCATCATATCTTAATTCGTATTTCAAAATATCACCGCTAATAATATATCACTTAATGGGGGTCCTTAAAATAAAATATGGAAAAATTTTATTTTAAGAATATTTTGGTTATAATGTAGGTGAGGTGTATTATGGAGTATTTAAAAATGAATTATTCAAATATAGACAAGGTAAAGATAGGCGATGTGCCAGCCCTTATAATTGAGCCTAGAGAAAAAACAGATAAGACCATAATTTTTTATCACGGCTGGGGGTCTTCAATGAAAAATCAAATTTTTCGCGGCAATATTCTTGCCAGCTATGGATATAGGGTAATCCTTCCTGAAGCAAGATATCACGGAGAGAGAAATGACATTGACCTGGATTACGAGGACAAGTCCATGGAGGCAAAATATATTTTAAGGGTCATCATGCACAATATTGAAGAGGCTCCCTCAATTTTTAAATATGTAGAGGAAAAATATCCTGACAGCCAAATTGCAGTGGGCGGTCATTCTATGGGTGCCATAACTGCTGGTGGTCTCTATGCCTTTAAGAAGGATTTGAAGATGGCATTTATCTTTAATGGCGTAAACAATTGGGAGACCCTTGTTGATTCAGTAAATAAAATTAAGGACCAAGAAAAAATAGAGGAAGAAGAATTTAGGATCAATGAATTTTTCCTAGACATGGATCCCATGGCTAGCCCAGAAATTTTTAAGGACAGACCCATGGTTTTATACAACGGGAAAGATGACGATGTAATTGATCCAAGAGGGCAAGAGTCCTTTGTAAGGGAAATCGAAAAATTTTATAGGGACAAAAAACTTTTAGACTTTCAAATTTTTGAAATGACTTCCCATCAAATCACGACGCAAATGCTGGAAGCAGCAATTATATTTTCAAAGGAGAGGGCGGGCTTCTAATGAATACTGAAAAATATTTAGTAAGTGAAAATAAAAAATTAAACTTGTACGATGTGCCAACTTCCTACAATGGCAAACTACAAAAGGAAGAGGTAAAGGAAGTTTTAATTCCGGAGAATATTGCAAAGATGCGTGAATATCACGAAAGGCTTTACGCAGAAAACAATCAATCCCTACTCATAGTCCTTCAAGCCATGGACGCTGCAGGCAAGGACTCCCTCATAAAAAATATTATGACGGGAGTAAATCCACAGGGCACAAAGGTTGTATCCTTTAAAAAGCCAAGTGAAAATGAACTAGACCACGATTATCTTTGGAGAGTTGCCAAGGAACTTCCTCCACGAGGCGAAATTGGAATTTTTAACAGAAGTCACTACGAAGATGTTCTTGTATCAAGAGTTCACAAGCTTGTCTTAGACCAACCCTTCCCAAAGAACTTAGTCACTAAGGATATTTGGGAAAAGAGATTTGAAGAGATAAATAATTTTGAAGAATATCTTTCCGATAATGGAATAAAGATTGTTAAGTTCTTTCTCCATGTTTCCAAAGAAGAACAAAAAGAAAGACTTATGGAGAGAATTGACAGACCAGAAAAAAATTGGAAGTTTGCCTCCTCTGACATAACAGAGAGAAAATATTTTGACGACTACATGAAGGCCTATGCCGACATGCTTGTGAACACATCTACAAAGAGAGCGCCATGGTATATTGTGCCAGCCGACAGAAAATGGTTTTCAAGATATTTAGTTTCAGAAGTTATTGTGGAAAAACTAAGGGAAATGGATCCACAGTTTCCAGAACTATCAAAAGAAGAGCTAGATAGCTTAGACAAATGGAAAAAAATTTTAGAAGAAGATTAATAAAGGACCTCTTTACAATATGTAGAGAGGTTCCTTTTTGCAAAATTCTAAAATATTTTATAAATTTATAAAATCTTACACAAAAAAAGGAGGCATGAGCCTCCTTTAATATTATTATTCAGCTGGTTCAAAATCAGATTTTTCAGCTCCACAAAGTGGGCATACCCAATCTTCAGGAAGTTTTTCAAAAGGTGTTCCTGCTTTGATTCCATTGTCTTCGTCGCCTACTGCAGGATCGTAAATGTATCCGCAAAGTGAGCATTCGTATTTTTTCATTCTATCTTCCTCCTAATAAAATTCTTGCTCTTTCAAGCCTAATTCAATTATAACAAATTGATAAATATAATACAGTAAAATTTTAAAATTAATAAAATTAGACAAAATCTTTTGAGTTTAAAGGGCAGAAGTATTGGGTAATTTCTAAGTAGATGGAGTGAGAACTATGGATACTTTATATAAATTTAAAGGATTTGTTAATAGCGATTTATCTTTAATAAAAAATTTTTTGGATTCAGCTATGAAGGATTTAAATCCCTTTATAAGAGACCAAGAAAAATTATTTGATATAAAAGTTATTTTAAATGAATTAGTTGTCAATGGAGCAATGCATGGCAACGAAGAAGACCTAAACAAAAAAGTTTGTTTAAAATTAATTTTGGACAGGGATTCTTTAAAAATAATTGTAAAAGACGAGGGCAGGGGCGTGGACTTCGACACGGCTCTATATGACTGTACTCAAAAAAGATGCAATGGCAGGGGACTTTTAATAGTTGAGGCCCTTACTGACCAATTGATTTTAAATGACAACGAAGTCATAGCCATAAAAAATTTATAAACCAATACATATTTACTACATAGAAAACCCCTAGGGGTTTCTTTTTTTGCAATAAAAAAGGCTGCCTCATGACAGCCATAATTTTTTTATTAAAGAGCCTTTAAAACTTTTACAAGGTGGTCATAAACTCTCTTTGTTGATGAAATTGAAAGATTTTCCTTTTGTGAGTGAGCTCCTCTAATATCTGGTCCAATAGAAATAATGTCAAGGTCCCTATTCTTTTCGAAGAAGACACCACATTCAAGTCCACCGTGAGTGAACTCTTCTTCCATTTCCTCTCCCTTCATTTCCCTGTAAATGTCCTTTACGATTTCTCTAAAGTGAGATTCTTTTTTGTATTCCCATTCAGGATATGGGTTTTCAAATTCAGCTTCTGCGCCAAATTTTTTCACTATGTCCATATAAATATTTCCAAAGTCTTCAGAAAGTGAAGAAGATGCAAATCTTAGTGAAACAAAAACATCTACTGTGTCATCAAGAAGTTTTGCTATGGCAAGGTTTGATGATGATTCAAGAACTTTTTTAGCCTCGTCAATAAATGTGTGAGGTCCAGTTGGAAGTTCAAGTAAATATTTTGCAAGCTTAACAGTGTCTTCTGCTGTGACAACTTTTCCCTCATGAGAAATTTTTTCACACTCTATAATTAATTCCCCTTCAACGCCTTTGAACTTGTCCTTTACAAACTCTATGGCATCCTTTAATTTATCTTCGTCACAAACAAGAGAAACTTTACCTTCTCTTGGGATTGCATTTTGCTTTGTGCCGCAATCAAGGGAAATTAATTTTGCGCCTTCAAGCTTATTTAAAATTTCTGCAATGACTTTAATCATGTTGCCCTTGTTGTTGGCAATTTCCATGCCAGAGTGGCCGCCCAAAAAGCCGTGAAGCTTAAGTGAGAAGGCTTCTCCTCTGTAGTCAACTCTTTCAACTTTTAATTTTGAATGAAGTAACTTTCCACCAGCAGATGAAACTGTTAGTATGCCTTCTTCTTCTGAGTCGATGTTGATCAAATACTTGCCTTCAAGATATTTTGCCTCAAGGTCCTTTGCTCCGTGCATATCAGTTTCTTCAGACACAGTTACAATAATTTTTAGTGGACCATGTTCTTCTTCTGCAAGTGCCATTGCCATTGCAACTCCAATGCCGTCATCAGCACCAAGTGTTGTTTCATTGGCGTGAAGCTTGTCGCCATCAACTATTAGTTCAATTGGATCAGTTGCGAAGTTGTGGTCTGAGTCCTTGCCCTTTTCGCAAACCATGTCCATGTGACCTTGCAAGATGACCTTTTCTCTATCCTCCATGCCCCTTGTAGCAGGCACTTCCATAATTATATTTAAAGAATCGTCTTGATAAACTTCATAGCCAGCATCTTCTCCAAATTTTTTTAAAAAGTCAGAGACAGCTTTTTCGTTGCCAGATTCTCTAGGGATTTGTGATAATTTTTCAAAATAATCAAAAACTTTTTTTGGTTCTAAATTCATATTAACCTCACTTTAAAATAACCTTGTGGTAAACTTTCTTGCCCTTTCTAATTATTATTTCTCCATTTTTGAAATTGTCCTTAGTAAGTTCAAGCTTAGGATCACTTATTTTTTCATCATCAAGGGAAACTCCGCCTTGAGTGATTAGCCTTCTGCCTTCAGAATTTGTCTTAATAAGACCAAGTTCAGTCATTAAATTTAAAATTCCAACAGGTTCAGCAAATTTTTCTGCTGGCATTTCTGTTGCAGGAATGTCTTCAGAATCTTTTTCTCCACCAAAAAGTGAATGTGAAGCATCAAGGGCAGCCTTAGCAGCTTCTTCTCCGTGAATGTCTTTTACAACTTCGTAAGCTAAAACTTCTTTAGCCTTATTTATTTCTGCACCTTCTAATTTTTCGTATTCAGCAATTTTATCAAGTGGAAGCATAGTTAAAAGCTTCATGAATTTAATAACATCACGATCGTCGCAGTTTCTTAGGTATTGGAACATTTCGTATGGCGTAGTCTTTTCTGGGTCAAGCCAAATTGCGCCAGCCATAGTCTTGCCCATTTTGATACCTGCTGCAGTAGTTAAAAGTTTAAAAGTCATGGCATAAACCTTGTCGTTTTCTAATTTTCTAACAAGTTCGTAGCCGCCAAGTATGTTTGACCATTGGTCTGAGCCACCAACTTCTAGCTTGCAGTGGTGCTTTCTGTATAGGTACAAGAAGTCATAGGATTGCATAAGCATGTAAGAAAATTCAAAGAAAGTAAGTCCTTGTTCCATTCTGTTTTTGTAGCAGTCAAATTGTAGCATTCTATTAACAGAGAAGTGCACGCCAATTTCTCTTACAAATTCCAAGAAATTTAACTTTAAAAGCCAGTCGGCATTGTTTTCGATGTAGCCCTTGCCTTCAGAAAAATCTAAAAATTGTGAAATTTGTTCCTTAAATCTGTTGGCATTGTAGTCGATTGTTTTTCTATCCATAAGAGTTCTCATGTCGCTCTTGCCAGATGGGTCGCCAATAGTTGTAGTTCCGCCGCCAAGTAGAGCTATAGGAATATGACCTGCTCTTTGCATGTGTTGCATTACTCTAATTTGAATGAAGTGACCAAGAGTAAGAGAATCTGCAGTTGCATCAAAGCCAACATAAAAAGTTACAGGCTCTCTGCCCAGCATTTCTCTAAGTTCATCTTCATAAGTGCATTGGTCTAAGTAACCTCTCTCACTTAAAATATCATATACATTTTCCATAAATTCCTCCAAAAAAAATAAAAAGAGACCAGGGGATGAAAGGACGCATTCGTGGTACCACCTTTCTTCGCCGAGGCCTCAAAACTTATTAGACTCCAATATTGTAATTCAGCTTTCGCCTACTGTATATCTTCACCGTCTTATATTCATACTATTTATGATATAATAATCGAAAATAAAGAAATTGTCAAATGGGGTGAGACTTTGATAGGCATAGATATAGTAGAAGTAAATCGAATAAAAAAAATAATGAGTGACCATGAAAATTTTTTGGCAAAAGTTTTTAATGAAGATGAAATAAAAAGAATAGAAGAGAGAAAAAATCCCTACGAGAGAATAGCAGGCATGTACGCTGCAAAAGAAGCTGTGGCAAAGGCAATGACAACGGGAATTGGGGAAATTTCCTTTCATGACATAAAAATAAAATACATAGAAAACCTTCCTTATGCAGAAGTTTTTGACAAAAAATTTTATCTATGCATTAGTCACGAGAAAAATTACGCAGTGGCTGTGGCAAAATTATGTGAAGATGATATTGAGGGAAAAAACTTTGAGGAAAAAATAATTTTAGATGAAGAATTAAAAGCCCTTTGGAAAAATAGAGATGAGGACACTCACAAGGGCGACTTCGGAAAGATTGCCATAGTGGGCGGCTCTCTTGGCATGACTGGTTCATCCTATCTGTCATCTAATGCAGCCCTAAAAGCAGGGGCAGGTCTAGTCTATAACATAGTGCCCAGAGAAATTTTTGACATCATGTCCATAAAATTCATCGAGCCCATAGCAAAGTCCTTTGATGATTTAGATGAAATGGAAAAATTTTTACATGGCATAGACGCCATAGCTATGGGACCGGGAATGGGTCTTGGCGAATATGCCAAAGGTGTTTTTGAAAAAATAATAAATACGGAAAAAAATCTATTGATAGATGCTGACGGCTTAAATATTTTGTCACAAAATCTAAACTTGTTGGAAGAGAGAAAAAGTTTTACCACGATTTTAACTCCTCACGAAGGAGAGTTTGCTAGGCTAACTGGCTTATCCCTTGAAGAAATAAAAAATAATCGCGAAAGACTTGCAGTAGACTTTGCAAAAAAATATAAGCTAATTTTAGTTTTAAAGGGACACAAGACTATTGTCACAGATGGAGAAAAAGTCTATATAAATAAAACAGGAAACTCTGGCATGGCAAGTGGAGGCTCAGGCGATGTCTTGACGGGAATAATTTCTGCCTTTATGAAAAATTATGATTTGTTTGACGCGGCAAGACTGGGAGTTTACGTTCACGGACTTGCAGGAGATGTCTTCGCAAGAAAAAATTCCAAGACCAGCCTAAGGGCAAGGGACCTAATAGAAAACCTAAGCACAGTATTTAAAAATTTTGAAGGAAAATAAATTTGTTTTTTTTTTTTTTTTTTGATTTATAATAAAATTAAAGTAAGGTAACCCGAACTCTGATTAAATGTTTACATGTAAATATTAAAAGAGCCGAAAATTAATTTATTATAAAAGTGAAGGTAGATGAAGAAATTTTATGAAATCATATCCATTTAAGGTCCATGCCTTTTGGCAGATCCTAAACATTTTTGTCCTAATTACAATGTCAGAGTCTCTCAAAAATCATAGAGGTCCAATAATTGTAGCCTTGCCCGGTTTGTTGGCTCTTGTTTTAAATTTGATTTGGATAAAAAAAGAAAGGGACAATTGGAGCAAGGGATACAAAATAGCCATGGGTATTTATGTAGTAGTTTTAATTTTATTTACAATTAGCATGGTTAGGATGTCAATGTAAAGGAGTTATTATGTTTAAAAATAGAAAAATACTTTTTATAATTTTATTTGCCCTAGATCTTTTTTATACATATCTTGCAATCACTGGAGTGGCACATTTTTTGCAACAGTTTAGAGGGCCAATCTATGTACAAGTTCTCTGGTTTGTAGTAGTTTTTGCACCGGCAATTGTTCACTACCTACCAGGAGGAACAAAATATAATTTAAAGGAAACAAGGAAATATACAATTCCTTTATTTATTATGATTGCAATAAATTTTGTCATGCCCATGTATTTGAAATAAATTTATTAAAAATTTGTAAAAAATAAATTTAATTTCTATTATTTGTATATATTTATGAAAATTGTGATAGAATGTTATAAAGGTTGTTCATAGTTCAATCTTTAAAATCTCTCTTGCCTTAAAAGGTGAAAATTATGATGATAAAAAGAGGGGATATATTCTATGCCGACCTGTCGCCAGTTATTGGGTCAGAACAGGGAGGAGTAAGGCCCGTAGTTGTTGTTCAAAATGACATTGGTAATAAGTACTCACCTACTACAATTGTTGCGGCAATTACATCTCAACTTAACAAGGCGAAGTTGCCAACCCATGTTAATGTGAGAGCTAAAGATGTTCCGCTTCCAAAAAATTCTGTAATTCTTTTGGAACAGTTAAGGACAATCGATAAAAAGAGGTTGAGAGAGAAAATCGGTAAATTCGACAAAGACGTTATGGATGAGGTTGACGCTGCAGTAAAAGTAAGTTTAGCGATGAAATATTGAACAGCATACATATTTAAAAGACTAGGTCTCATTTGATCTAGTCTTTTTCTTTTGCAGAAATTTTTAAGACATTTAATTTTTGCAAAATTTTAAAAGAAAAATAAGTTTTAAAATATACCATTGTAAAACTGTGAAAAAACAAAAGATAAATTAACGGCATTAACGATAAATTAACGGTAAATTAACGGTAAATATAATATAATACAGTAAAGATAAAAAGAGGTGGATTATGAATAGAATTTATGTAAGTGCAGACAAAAGTAATATTTATTTTTATTACGATAAGGTTAAAGAAATAGTTTTAGATTTGAAAATTTATAATAATGTTGTTGAAAACATGGACAAAGATGAGTACAAATTTTTTGAAAGAATAATAAGAAATTATGAAATTAACACTCAAAGAGAACTGGAAAAAAATTTTTTATATTTATTTAATTTCATTTTAATAAGTAACTTAGCAAATTATTTGTTGGACAAGGCGAGAGATATTGAGGCTGATGAAATTGTTTTTGACGAAAAAATTAAAAGAAGCAAAAAGCAAATTATTAAACTTTCTTCAAAATTGGATGTTGAAGATGCCTTAGGCGATTTAATTATTTGTTTAATTAACTCTGATGAGTATTTAGATGGAAAAGTTAAAATAGATTATGGAAAAATTGAAAGTGAAGTTAATGAAAAGAAAAAAGTTCTTATAGAGGATATTTTTAGATACAGAGCTTCCAAGGTAGATGATTTTAGAAATAAACTTTTAGAAGATTTGGTAGCTTTTAAGTTCGTGAACCAAAAGTCTTTAGATGAGGAAAATTTATATAAGCTTCCTATATACATAGATCAGGAAGGACTTTCAAAAAAAGGAATAGAAAACTATATTGATTTTTTACCTAATTGGACTTCTTTGGCATACTTGAAGATGTTGGAAAAAATTTATAATTATTTTGTTGATTATTATAAGCTTGATTACGACAAGGGTTTAAATAACAATGAGCTTTTATTAGCTCTTATAGAAATTTTGGATTATGAAGTTAAAGACTATCCTCAGTGACTTGAAAAATCTATTGAAGTTGGAAGGTCTACTGCAGGCAAGTGTTTCTTTATTGATTCCTTTGTAACTCCTCTTGCTTTGAGCCAAGAGTTAGCTCTAGTTTTACAATCCAAAGATGCTTTTGGAGTGGTACCTAAAGTTTTTAAGAATAATTAAGGAGGGTTTATGGCAAATATTAATTTTAAATTATTTGGTAATCCAACAATTACAGAAAATGGGAAAGAAATTTATTTGCCGCCTGGTAAAGTAAGCGCCCTATTATATTATATTTTGCTCAAGAAAGTTGTATCGAGGGATGAAGCTGCTGCTATTTTTTGGGGTAGGTCCAATGAAAATAGGGCAAAGGTAAGCCTAAGGAATGCAATTTATAAAATCAAAAGGGCTTTCGGTGAAGATGTTATTGAGACACCAAATAAGACAATTCTTTCTATAAACGACAAGCTAGATATTTTTGTGGATGTAATAGAATTTGAAAAAGATCCAATAAATAATTTAAATTTATATAAGGGAGATTTTTTGGGAAGCCTTTATATAAAGGATTGTACTGAGTTTGAGTATTGGATTTTGGAACAAAAAAACTATTATAAAGACATGTATATTAAGAGCATAAAGTCAAAAATCGAAAAAGATTATAAGGATAAAAACTTTTCTGATTTAGAGACCAATATAATGAGCCTCATTTCACTTGAAAACTTTGATGAGTTTGGTTATTTATATCTTTTTAAGATTTATCAATCTAAGGGAAGATATGACAAAATAATAAATGAATATTATAATTTAAAAAACATTTTGGAAGAAGAACTTGGAATTGAACCGTCTGATGAGATTCAAGATATTTATAGAAAGGCTTTAAAATATTTAGATAAACAAAAAAAATCAAAAGATTCCAAGATTAAATTGTACGATAGAAATTATGAAATTGAGAGAATACAAAGATTACTGGAAGATTTTAACAACAATATAAGCACAAAATCCATATTATTGTTTGGAGAAAGTGGAATTGGCAAAACTACTCTAAAGAAAGAGATACTTGAAAATAATAAGGATGGATATCATATTTTTGAAGTTCAATGTTACAGCTTAGAGAAGATTTTTTCTTATTCTCCTTGGTTGAAACTTATTAAAATATTAGATGAAGAACTATCAAAGAAAAAAATAAAGAAACCGGAACTCTGGGGAGACTTATTAAAGAATTTATTTTATGATACTAATAAGTTTAAGCAGCCTATGGTAAACATCTTAGAAAATAGAGAAGATTTTAATTTAGATTTAATATATTTAGCAACAGAAAAAGTATTAAAATTACTATCTTTTAATAAAAAAACAATAATAGTTTTTGAAGATTTACAGTTTATGGATAAACTTAGTGCAAAATTACTTGTAAATATGCTATTACAGGGTAATGAAAATTTTTTATTTTTCAATATTATTTCTAATGAAATCGAGCAAGACTTTTTAAAGACTATAAATATGCTGAAAGAATTGAATAAAGTAGAATTAATTGAGCTAGAAAAATTTAGCAAGATGGATGTTGGAATAATCTTACAAAATTCTTTGAAAGGTAGAGAATTAAAAGATGAAGATGTAGATAATATCTATAATATGAGCAAGGGAAATGCTCTTTTGTTAAACGAGTACATAGAACTATATAGAAAGAATGAAAACCTGGAAACTGTAAGCCCTAAAATGGATTCACTTTTGCATACAAAATTTGCAATGGTGGGAGATATAGAGAAAGAGATTTTGAGTGTTGTGTCGGCCTTTTATGGCGATGTAAATATAAATAATATTTTAAATTTATTAGACTATAAAGTTTTCGATGTTGTAAATGGAATAAATAATTTAACAAGATTAAATATTCTTGAGGAAAGAAACACTAAAAATGGAGTCTTCATATCTTTTACAAATAGTCTTTATAAAAATTATATTTATAATAGTTTAAGTGAAATCTCAAAACAAGTTATTCACGCTGAAATAGCAAAGATGATCGATGTTACAGATCTTAGGAGTCACAATGACGTTACAACTTATATAAAATTAAAATATCATTATGAACAAGCTAAGGATAAAACGAACACACTTAAATACGAAATTTACATATTAAATTATTATCTAAATTTCAATCACGAAGTATATCCAAGCTTAGATGACTATGATGTGAGCAGACAAGTAAAAAATTTTATAAACAATAATGAAGTTTTGACAGAAATAAACTCCATTGAAGATAGAATACTTGTGTTAAAAAATGAAGTAACAAATGAAAAAGAAAGTGAAGAGATAGAAAAATTAGAGCTAATTTTTCTTTACTGCAAGGGAAGATATTTAATAAGAGCTGGAGAGTATAAAGATGGCGTAAAAGTTATGAAAAGAGTTATCGATCTTGCCGAAGCTATGAATGACTATAAGACAAAACTTCAAGGGAATAAGCAAATGGTAATTTATGGAATTCAAATAAATGACACAAGTGTAATGCTTAGCCACATTATTGATGGGATAAAAGACGCGAAAACCTTAGAAGATAGTCTAGAGACAGGAATTATGTATAGACTTTATGGTGTTTATTACACAATGAACGGAAATTTAAAACAAGCAGAAGACTTTTTCAACATATCCATTGAAACAATTACAAAATCTGGAAGGGTAGAACACTCTAGCTCAATTAGTGTGGCGGCAAATTATAATTATATTGGAGAAATTAGAAATTCACAATTTCAATATGAAGATGCCATGAACTACTTCAAAAGGGCTATAGAATTATGCGAATATTCAGGAGCATCTTGTCTTTCAATATTCTATATAAATGCAGCAAAGGCTTCTTTCTTTGTGGATAATGCTGATGAAATGAAAGAATACCTAAAAAAATCAAAGGAAATAGTAAGAAGATTTGATTCTTATTGGAAAGCTCCAGTCCTTGATGCTTTTTTATCTCTCAGCAGTTTTATTGAAAAAGATTATGCTAAAAGCTTAAATTATTTAAAAAATGCCATTGGCGAAGTTAAAACCATAAATAATCCAAAGGATATTGGAGAAATTTATTTTGTAAAAACTATTTTGAGAAAAATGATAGATGAGCAAAAAAATGATTTAACTGGAAATGTTGATATGTTTTTAAATCAAAACTGTGAATATTATTATTACAGATCAATGGAATACCTGGATAAGTACAAAAATAGGGCAGAAATTAAATACTTAGAAGATAAAATAATGAAAAGAGGTTAATATGAGTTTTTATATGTTAGTAGACTTTGGAAGTACTTACACAAAAATTTCCTTAATAGATATTGAAAATGGGCGTTTATTTGAAAGAGTAAACGCCCATACTAGCGTAAAAGAAGGTGTGGACAAGGGCTTTGGGGAAGTTTTAAAGAAATTAGATGGAAAAGTTAATTTAAAAAATTTGGACATAAAAGAAGTGCTTGCTTGCTCTTCTGCTTATGGCGGCTTAAAAATGGTGGGAATAGGAATAACTCCACAATATACTACAGAAGCGGCTAAAAGAGCTTTAGTGGGAGCAGGTGCGAAACTAGTTAAAGCCTATAACTATTATTTAAAGGAAAGAGATATAGAAGAGATAGAAAAATTAAGTCCGGATATAATTCTTTTGACTGGTGGAGCTGATGGCGGAAACAAAGATTATATTATTGAAAATGCAAAAAAATTAAGCAAAATAAAAAATATTCCCCTTGTTATTGCAGGGAACTCTTCAGTAAAGGGAGAAATAGAAAATATTTTAAAAAAATCTAATTCAAATTATATTTTTGCAGAAAATGTAATGCCCGATGTAAATAGATTTACTCCAGAGGATGCGAAAGAAAAAATTAGAGAAATTTTTATGGAGAAAATAACTCACGCCAAGGGCATGGACAAGATAAAAGTTATAAAAGATAGAGTCTTGATGCCGACGCCAACTGCAGTTTTAAAAGCAGCGGAGCTTATGGCAATGGGCACAGAAAAATATGAAGGCTTTGGAGATTTAATTGTAGTAGATATTGGTGGGGCGACTACAGACATTCACAGTGTATCTGAACCACATATGCTAGAGTCAAATATTTTAGAGGGGCTCAGAGAATCTTTTTTAAAGAGAACCGTGGAAGGAGATATGGGTATGAGGTACTCTGCTTACAGCGCCTTCGAAAATTATAGAGAAGGATTTTTGTCTCATAACTATAAAGAAGAAGAAATTATAAAAAAATGTATGGTAAGGCAAGATAATCCAGAAATTATTTTTCAAGATGAAAAAGAACTAGAGTTTGATAAGTTAATCGCAGAAAATTGTGTGAGAGTTTCAATAAATAGACATGCAGGAAGTGCTAGAAGAGGATATTTGAATGGTCACTACATAGATTTTCAAGATGGAAAGGATCTTCGATTTGTAAAAAAAGTTATTGGAACTGGTGGAGTGATTATTAACAATAAAAATCCAAAAGAAATTTTAGAAAAAATTAAAGATGGAGAAGAGAATAAATTAACGCCAGAAAATCCATCTTATTTTATAGATGAAAAGTACATACTTTCACATATTGGACTGCTATCTACCATTGATAAAGACTTGGCTTTTAAAATTTTAAGTGAAAACTTAAAAGAAATTAAGTAAAAATTTATTTCACAGCGTTAACAAAAAAATTTTTAACATTTTTTTAAAAAAGACTTGAATAATAACGATAGATTAACGAGGACTCAATATAATGTAATCAATAAATGATTCTCATTTATAAAAAGTCTTAATAAAGAAAGGAAGATAAAATAATGAACGGAAACAAAGGATTATATTACAGAGAAAACCCTGAAATACTTTATGAAGTAAAAGCACAAGGTGGAGGAATCAAAGATACTGATACTTTAAGATGTAAAGGCTGGCGCCAAGAAACAATACTTAGAATGTTAGAATTTAACATGGAAAATGCTGAAATTCCTGAGCTACTTGTTATTTACGGTGGAAACGGAAAATGTGCTAGAAACTGGGAATCATATTGGGCAATAGTTGATTCTCTAAAGAATCTAGAAGATGACGAAACACTAGTAGTTCAATCAGGAATGCCAGTTGCTATTTTTAAAACACATAAAGAAGCTCCAGTCGTAGTTATGGCTACAACAAACATAATGCAAGCAACTTGGGAAAGATTCTATGACTTACAAGATAAAAACTTAACAATATTTGCACAATATACAGCAGCTCCTTGGGAATATATAGGAACACAAGGTGTAATTGAAGGTACATTTGAAACATTGTCAGCAATTGCAATGAAAAAATACAATGATGATTTAACCGGAAAAATTTATCTAACTGCTGGAGCAGGCGGAATGGGTTCTAACCAAACTTGGGCAATGAAGATGCACGGTGGAGTTTGTATAGTGGTTGATGCCAACGAAAAAATTCTTCAAAAGAGAATTGAAAAAGATTATCTAGACATGATAGCTGATTCGCTAGAAGAAGCTATCGAAATTGCAAAAGAACACGCTGCAAGGAAAGAACCCAAATCAATTGGTATCGTAGGAAACGCAGCTGATGTTTATGAAAAAGTTTTAGCAAGTGACTTTAGGCCTGACATCTGTTCAGAAATGTGTCCATGTCACGACCCTATTTCTTACATTCCTTCAGGATACACTCCAGAAGAAGCTGACAAACTAAGAATTGAAGATAGAGAAAAATACTTAGAACTAAGTAGAGAAACTATGAAGAGACAACTTGCAGCTATGATAGCTCTAAAAGAAGATGGCGTTGAGGTATTTGAATATGGAACTTCTATTAGAAAAGAATGTATGGATGCTGGATTCCCTAGAGAAGAAGCTATGAAGATTGGCGGATTTGTTTACGAATACATCAGACCATTATTCTGCGAAGGTAGAGGACCTTTCAGATGGACTTGTCTATCAAGAGACCCTCAAGACTTAATTGAAACTGATGATATAGCTCTTGAAATTTGTAAGGGCGACAATCTTGTTGAAAGATGGATAAAACTTGCAAGAAAGAACCTTCCAATTGAAGGAATGCCAGCAAGAGTTTGCTACATGGGATTCGGACAAAGAAAGAAATTTGGTCTTGCAATTAACCAAGCAATCAGAGAAGGAAGAATTAAGGGAACAGTTGCATTCTCAAGAGATAACCTTGACTCAGGATCTATCGTTAACCCTACATTTGAATCTGAAAAGATGCCAGATGGTGGAGACTATATCTCTGACTGGCCATACCTAAATGGACTTCTTAATGCAGCAGGCGGATGTGACCTTATTGCAATCCAACAAAACTATTCAATGGGTGAAGCAGTTCACACTGGAGTTACAATGATTGCTGATGGTACAGAAGAAGCTGACAGAAGACTTGCAGTAGCTCTAACAGTTGACTCTGGAATCGGAGTTGTTCGTCACGCACAAGCAGGATACGAAACAGCAAAAGCAGTTGCAAATGGTAAAGGCAAGTACACTACAGATTCTATCAAGATTCCACTATGGTGGCAAAAAGCTGAAAATGTAACATTTGGACCAGAAGGAATGTATCGTTAATATATTAGCACAGTTTATATCCTAGAAGAATTAATATAGCAGTAGTCATGGGACAAACAAAAGAATCAGGATAGTTTTGTTTGTCCCAGACTTGTATATAAAGCTTTTAAACACAAAAAAGATAAATTATGCTGATAGAAATTTTCAAATTAATATTAATTTAGATATTACATTTTAAATAATTTACAGATAAAAAAAGGAAACTAGAGAACGATTTCAAAATGCAATACTAAATTTATTTTTAATAAATATTTAAAAAGGAGGAAATCTATGATTATATTTAATCCGATCGTTATATCTGTAATAGTTCTTTCTGTGCTATGCCTTTTAAAGCTTCCAGTTATGGCAGCTCTTCTAATATCAGCATTGACAGCAGGGCTAGTCAGTGGAATGGGATTCTCAGGAACCATGGAAGTTTTTGTAGGAGGAATGGGAGGAAATGCCAACACTGCACTAAGTTATATTCTTTTAGGTGCATTGGCTTTCACTATTAATAAGACAGGTGCAGCAGATATTTTAGCAAAAAAAATTTCACAAGTTGTAAGAGGAAATAAATTTACCCTTGCAATCATTATAGTTTTAGTTTCAATGGCATCAGGAACAATAATTCCTGTACATATTGCTTTTATTCCAATTTTAATACCACCACTTCTTAGTTTAATGAATAAAATGAAGATGGATAGAAGGATGGCAGCAATATGCTTTGGTTTTGGCCTCAAAGCACCTTATATAACTATACCAATTGCCTATGGTGCAATTTTTCACGGTTTAATAAAAGACTCCGTAAACCAAGCTGGTTTAAATATAACAGGTGATGTGATTTGGAAAAATACATGGATGGCTGGTATTGCAATGCTTATTGGTCTTGTACTAGGACTTTTGTACTTCTCACGAGATAGAGAGTATGAAGACATTCATGATGAAATTGAAGAAAAGCCTGAAGAAATAGTTAAGGTAGAAACAAAACATTGGTTAACTCTTGGCGCAGGTATTATTGCCTTAGTGATTCAATTAAAAACTGGTTCATTACCACTTGGAGCATTAGCTGCTCTTGTATTTATGGTAGTAACAAGAGTTATTAAATGGAAGGATATTCAAGAAGTACTAGACGGCGGTATTGGATTAATGGGATTCATCGCTTTCGTTATGTTAATAGCAGCAGGATATGCTAATGTTATTAACGCTTCGGGTGCTGTAGACCATTTAGTTGACGTTGCCTTTGATGCACTAGGCGGCTCAAAGATAGCCGGATCTTTTACTATGACTTTGCTTGGCCTTTTAATTACTTTGGGAATTGGAACAAGTTTTGGTACAGTTCCAGTTGTAGCAGCTATATATGTGCCGCTTGGACTAAAACTTGGTTTTTCTCCAGGAGCTATAGTATTTATGATAGCTGTAGCAGCAGCTTTAGGTGATGCTGGTTCACCTGCATCAGATACGACACTTGGACCAACAGCTGGACTAAATGCAGATGGTCAACATGATCACATTTGGGATACTTGCGTACCACAATTTATCTGCTACGACATTCCTCTTATGATTGCAGGAATTTTCTGGCCACTATTTATTTAGGAGAAAGGTATGTTAATTTTAAAAAATTGCAGAGAACTTTTAACAGTAAAAGAAGATGCAAAGGATTTAATAGGACTGATGAATAATACATCAGTCCTAATTACAGGTAAAAGGATAAAAAAAATTGGGGCATATGAGGACCTAATAAAGTTAATTGATGATGAAAATTTTGAAGAAATAGACTGTAGTGACAAAGTTGTCATGCCTGGCTATGTAGATTCACATACTCATCTTTTATTTGGAAAATCAAGAGTGGATGAATATGTTGCATCTCTTACAAATGCAAGCGCAGAAGTAAAAAAATTAGTTAAACTAGTGGGACTGGAAGCATCTATTTTCTACACAAAAAATGCAAGCGATGAAGAATTAATTGAGTCTAGTTTGACAAAATTAAAGAGAATGCTTTTATCAGGTACAACAACTGTTGAAATAAAATCAGGATATGGCATTGATAAGGAAACTGAATTGAGGCAGCTAAGATTAATCAATAAATTAAAAGAAAAGACGCCTCAAACTATACTTTCAACTTACCTTGGAGCCCACTACTTTGATTTAGAAATGGGAAAGGAAAAATACATCGACTTTATGATCTCTGAAGTCTTGCCAATAATTAAGGAAGAAAAATTAGCAGACTTTTCAGATATTTGGGTTGATGATGGATATTATACAGCAGAAGATGCAGACAGGTTCTTGAGTGCTTGCCTTGACTTTGGACTTGTTCCGACACTTCACTCAGAATGTTATTCTGCAATTGGAGGAGCAAAAGTTGCAGCAAAATTAAAGGCTGCAAACATAGGTCACTTAAATTATTTGACAAGAGAAGATGCAAAAGCTCTTGCAGAAAATAATGTGGTGGGAATAATTATTCCTACTACAGACTTTAGTGTCGCTCATCCAAAACCAGTTGATCCGTCCTATATGCTCGAAGAGGGAATGGATCTTGCTATAGCAACAAACTTAAATCCTGGCAACTGGTTTGAGTCAATGGATTTAGCAATGACGCTAGCTTGTAGAAATCACAAGATGACAGAAAGACAGGCTATTAGGTCAGCAACTTTAAATGGAGCTAAGGCCCTTAGAATAGAAAAAGACTATGGATCAATTGAAGAAGGAAAGTACGCAGATATTCAAATAAGAGATTCCGATTCTTATAAAAATGTTGTTTATAAGGTTGGAGTTAATGAAGTAGTGCAAGTTATTAAAAAAGGTAAAAAATTAATTTGACGGAGGTAGTAATGAACTATAAAGATATTTTAGATTTAATGCTAGACGAAAATGATTTTACTGTTGGTGGTGGCTGTGCTTCTGCTATAGCTGGAGCCATGGCTACAGGCCTAATAGGAATGGTTGCTAACCTTTCTAAGGGAAAAGATTATGGCTATGAAGATGAAAAATACGATGCCATAATTAAGGAACTTAATGAAATGAAGGCTAAATTCTTAGAAGGAAGCGTCAATGATAACAAGGCTTATCTTTTAATTGTTAATGCTTACAAATTACCAAAGTCAACGGAAGAAGAAAAACAAAAAAGAAGGAAAGCTATACAAAATGCTGGGATTGAAGCAGCAAAGGTTCCTCTATCAAATGCTTTATTAAACAAGAGAACTTATGACATTGGAAGAGATCTTTTAGAAAAATCAAATCCAGCTGCTGTTACAGATTTGCAAGCAGGAATTGATCTAGCTAAGGTCGGCATTGATGCAGGACGTGAAAATGTTCTTGCAAATATTCCATTAATAAAAGATGAAAAAATTGTAAGTGATTTTAATAAAGAACTTGAAAGTCTAGATTAATTTAATAATTATGAATAAAAATGAAAGATTAGTTTCTATTGACGAGAAATATATTGGCAAGTCTACTAGAGCAGCATACTTCCCCCTTGTTGCAGAGAAAGCAGAGGGTGTAAAGGTAATTGATTTAGATGGAAATGAATATATTGATATGATAAGTTCTGCTTGCGTTGTCAACACAGGATACAATCATCCAGAGATAGTGAAAGCTACTAAAGAGCAAATAGATAAATACATTCACTTTACCAATGATTATTTTTACACTGAGCCACAAGTCAATTTGGCAAAGGAACTTGTTAGAATTACTCCAGGTAATTTTGACAAAAAAGTAATATTTGGATTTTCTGGTTCCGATGCCATTGACTCTGCCATAAAAATAGCAAGAGCATATACAGGCAGATCAAAGCTCATTTCTTTTGTAGGCGCCTACCATGGTTCAACTTATGGAGCGATATCTTTAAGTGCAATAGATACTAATATGAAAAGAAAAATTGGACCCTTGTTACCAGAAGTCTTTCACTTGGACTATCCAAACATTTTAAAGAAAGATAAAAGCATTACAGAAGATGAATTTGCCGATATTGAATTTAATAAGTTTTTAGATAATTTCAATTACTACATTCCTAAAGAAGAAGTTGCAGCAATATTTATTGAACCAATAATTGGAGATTTAGGTCTAATAAAACCACCAAAAAAATTCATGAAAAGACTTAGGGAATTTTGTAATGATAACCATATTCTACTAATCGTTGATGAGATTCAACAAGGCTTTGGAAGAACTGGAAAGTGGTTTAGCATAGAGCACTTTGATGTTATTCCAGATGTTGTTGTGATGGGAAAGGCTATGGCATCAGGATTTCCAATGAGTGCTGTTGTGAGTCGAAGTGAAATAATAGATTCAATTCCAATGCCTGGGCAGCTTTTCACTCTACAAGGTAATGCAGTAGCCTCAGTAGCTGCTATAAAAACAATAGAAATTATTGAAAAAAACCATCTCCTTGACAGGGCAAATATTGTAGGCGAATATATAAAAGAAAGATTCAAAAAAATTCAAAGGAAGTCTTCATATATTGGAGATATAAGATGTTTAGGACTAAGTATTGGCGTAGATCTTGAAGACAAATCAGGGAAATATTCCTCCTCAGATTTAGTTAAAAAAATATGTTACAGATGTTTTGAAAAGGGACTAATACTTATCTATTTAGCAGGAAAAACTTTGAGAGTACAACCTCCTTTAATAATTAATGACTCTGAAGTTGAAAAAGCCATGGATATTATTGAAGACTCCTTTGAAGAATTGGAAGAGGGAAAAATAAGAGACGAAATTTTAGATAAAATAAAAGGATGGTAGATTATATGAAAAAAGTCGTAAAAGTAAATGGCAGCAGTTTGACTATTGAAGATGTAGTTGCAGTTGCAAGATTTAATGCTAAAGTTGAACTTGCAGAAGGTCAAGAAGAAATAATTTTAAAATCGAGAAAATTTGTTGAAGATGCACTAGATGCTGGCGAAGCAATTTATGGCATCAACACAGGCTTTGGAAAATTCTCAACAGTTTCTATTTCTGAAAAGGAACTAGATCTTCTACAAAAAAACTTGATCATTTCAGATGCTTGTGGCGTTGGCGAAAATTTTGATACAGAAATTGTCAGAGCCATGATGGTTCTTAGACTCAACTCAATTATCAAAGGATTCTCTGGAGTTTTAATGTCAACAGTTAATTGTTTAATGGAAATGTTAAACAAGGGAGTCCATCCAATTATAAGAAGCAAGGGATCTGTTGGAGCAAGTGGAGACTTATGTCCATTGGCACATATGGTTCTTCCAATGATTGGTTTAGGCGAAGCTGAGTTTGAAGGTGAAGTTTTACCAGGAAAAGAAGCCATGAAAAAAGCTGGTATTGATACAATTACCCTAAAGGCTAAGGAAGGTCTTGCTCTTATTAATGGAACTCAAGCTATGATGGCAAATGCAACTCTAGCTGTTTATGATACAGAAAAATTATTAAAGGAAGCTGACATAATTGCATCTCTTACAATTGATTCACTTGGTGGAATTATCGATGCCTTCGACGAAAGAGTTCACCTAGTTCGTCCACACAAGGGACAATTAGACGCAGCTCAAAACATTAGAAATCTTTTAAAAGATTCAAAACTTGTAACAAAACAAGGCGAAGTTAGGATGCAAGACTCCTATTCATTAAGATGTATTCCACAAGTTCATGGCGGCTCAAGACTTGCCTTTGATTATGTAAAACAAACTATTGAAACAGAAATAAACTCAGTTACTGATAATCCACTTATTTTTAGCGGTGAAGATGGAGCTTGTATCTCTGGTGGAAACTTCCACGGACAACCAATTGCAATTGCAGCGGATACTTTGGGAATTTTAGTTTCTGAAATAGCAAATATTTCTGAAAGAAGAATAGAAAAGCTAGTTAACCCTGCACTATCTCATGGACTACCAGCTTTCTTAGTTAAGCATGGTGGAGTAAATGATGGATTTATGATTCCTCAATATGTTGCAGCAGCTCTAGTTTCTGAAAACAAAGTTTTAGCTCACCCAGCTTGTGTAGATTCAATTCCTACATCTGCTAACCAAGAAGACCATGTATCTATGGGAACAATTGGAGCAAGAAAGGCTAGAACAATAGTAGATCACGCTCAACATGTTTTAAGCATTGAACTACTATGTGCAGCTCAAGCAGCAGACTTTAGAGAGGTGGAAAAACTTGGCAAGGGTTCAAGAGCAGCTTATGATCTTGTAAGAGAAAGTGTTGATTTTATGGAAAATGATGTAGTTTTCTATCCTGAAATGGACAAAACTTTCGAAATGGTTAAATCTGGAAAGCTTTTAGATAAAGTTGAAGAAGTAGTTGGAAAATTAAATTAAGGGGTAGATTATGGATAAGATTTTGATGGCGGAAGTAAATATTAGCGAAGGTACTGACTTAGACTTGATTAATCAAGTTAAGGAAGCATTTTTATCAGTTGATAAAATAGAAGTTGTTGACATCGACTCTAACAAGGACCACAATAGAACTGTATTCACATATAAGGGCAGTCCTGATAATGTTTTGGAAGCAACAAAAAGACTTGCTAAGAAAGCAGTTGAATTAATTGACATGACAAAACATAAGGGATCACACCCAAGAATGGGAGCCGTTGATGTTGTTCCATTTATTCCTGTTAGAGAAATGACTACTGAAGACTGTGTAGTTATTGCTAAAGAGTTTGGTAAGTACTTGGGAAGCCTTGGCGTTCCAGTTTACTTCTACGAAGATGCTCAAGAAAAAGAATACAGAAAATCCCTTCCAAAAATTAGAAAAGGTCAATATGAAGGTCTAGAAGAAAAAATGAAAGACGAAGCTTGGACACCTGATGAAGGACCAAAGGAATTCAATCCTAAATCTGGAGCAACTGTTACAGGAGCTAGATTTCCACTTGTAGCTTTCAACATAAACCTAGATACAGAAGATCTTGAAATTGGTAAGGAAATAGTAAAATCTGTAAGAGCAGCAGCTGGTGGATATACTTTTGTGAGAGCTATTGCCTTAGCACTTGAAGAGCAAAAGCAAGTTCAAGTTTCTATGAATATGATAAATTATGAAAAGACTCCTATTCACAGAGTTTACGAAACAATCAAATCAGAAGCAAGTAGATACAATGTAAATATTGTTGATACTGAATTAGTTGGACCTGTTCCTCTAGCAGCTATTAGAGATGTTTTAGATTTCTACATTAGAATTTCTAAGAACTTCTCAATAGACCAAGTTTATTAATAAAAAGTATTTTAAAGAGACGAAATTTCGTCTCTTTTTTAAATTTCAGGAGATATTTCTATATAGAAAAGGAAAGTACTATGTGATAAACTTATTAGCGGAGAGATATATGGAAAAAGTAAAAATTTTTGGAGTTGAAATTTTTAATATTGATAATAAAGAGTGTGAAAATATTTTAAGGGACTTCTTAAAGGCAGAGGATCTTAAAAAAATTTACACGCCAAACACAGAGATTGTCATGGCAGCCAAGAGAGACGAAGAGCTTAGGCATCTAATTAATTCTGGCGATTTAATTTTGGCTGATGGCATTGGTCTCATCCACGCATCAAAGATGAGAAAGAAGCCTTTAAAGGAAAGGGTCACAGGTTTTGATACTTCTATTAAACTTCTTGAGCTGGCAGATGAGATGGGACTTAATTTATATTTTTTAGGTGGCAAGGAAGGTGTGGCAGAGGATGCCGCAAAGTCCGTCAATGAAAAGTATAAAAATCTTCATGTGGCAGGTTATCACAATGGTTATTTCAATTCTAGGATAGATGGCGAAACTTCGCCGGAAGAAAAAAAGATAATTGAAGAGATAAATTCAAAGGACATTGACATCATCTTCGTGGGTTTTGGTTTTCCCCGTCAGGAAAAGTGGATTGACGAATTTAAAGATGATTTAAAGGCAAAAGTTATTATTGGAAATGGTGGCGTCCTTGATATTTTATCTGGCAGGGCAAATAGGGCGCCAGAGATTTTTATTAAGCTTGGGCTGGAGTGGCTCTACAGGCTTATAAAAAACCCATCTAGGTTAAAGAGGCAAATTGATTTGCCAAAGTTTTTGTTAGCAGTTATGAGAGATAAAAATTCAGTTGAGTGAGGAGTGGAATTTTGAATATCGAAAATAAAGCAGTTAATACTATAAGAATGCTGTCAGTGGATCAAATTGAAAGTGCAAACTCAGGTCACCCTGGTCTTCCACTAGGTGCTGCCCCAATGGCTTATACACTTTTTAAAAATCATTTAGTGAGAGATTCTAAGGACCTAGATTGGGAAAATAGGGACAGATTTATCTTGTCTGCAGGACATGGGTCTGCTCTTTTATATTCTCTTTTCTATCTATTTGATTACGGTCTAAGCCTTGATGATTTAAAAAACTTTAGACAACTTGACTCAAAGACTCCAGGTCATCCTGAGTATGGTCACACAGTAGGTGTTGAAGCAACTACTGGTCCCCTTGGTCAAGGTATTTCCATGGCAGTTGGTATGGCTATTGCAGAAGAAAAACTTGCAGCCCTTTACAACAAAGATGATTTAAAACTTGTAGATCACTATACTTATGCCCTAGTTGGCGACGGATGTTTAATGGAAGGAATTTCCAACGAAGCATCTTCCCTTGCAGGCACCTTAAAATTAAGTAAATTAATTGTTCTTTACGATTCAAATAAAATTTCCATTGAAGGCTCAACTGACCTTGCCTTCTCAGAAGATGTTAGAAAGAGATATGAGGCCCTTGGCTGGGACACTTTCCTTGTAGAAGATGGAAATAATTTAGATGAAATAAATGAAAAAATTGAAGAAGCAAAAAAATCAGAAAGGCCTGCACTTATTGAAGTGAAGACAAAAATTGGCTACGGCTCACCTAGAGAAGACTCTGCAAAGGCTCACGGCGAACCACTTGGTCAAGAAAATAGAAAGTCAACTCGTGAATTTTTTGAACTTCCTGACCAAGATTTTTATGTAGCAGATGATGTGAGAGATCACTTCAAAAAAATCGTGGAAGAAAATACAAAAAAAGCTACTGAAAAGAAAAAAATTGAAGAAGAGTATGCTAAAAAATATCCAAAGGAATATGAGGACTACAGGGCTTCCTTTAATCCAGAAAAGAAGGAATTATTAGAAGATTCTTATTACGATTCTTTCACTAAGGACATGGCAACTCGTAGCGTTTCTGGAGAAGTTTTAAATAAAATTGCAAAAGACAACATCCACATCTTTGGCGGCTCTGCAGACTTAGGTCCATCAAATAAGACTATGTTAAAGGGCGAAGAATATTTTTCAGCAGAAAATAGATCTGGCAGAAACTTAACTTTTGGCGTTCGTGAAAATGCCATGGGAGCCATCACTAATGGAATCCTCCTTCACGGCGGATTAAAGACTTATGCTGCAACTTTTTTAGTATTTAGCGATTACTTAAAGCCAACAATTAGACTTGCTGCCCTAATGAACTTGCCTAATGTCTATATCTTCACTCACGACTCCATTGGAGTTGGCGAAGATGGCCCAACACATGAACCAATTGAGCACTTGGCAATGCTAAGATCAATTCCTGGCATCATTGTTTTGAGACCAGCTGATGGAAGAGAGACTGCAGCGGCACTTAATCTTGCCTTCAATTCTAAGAACACACCTGTTGTTCTTGCCCTTTCAAGACAAAACTTGCCACAACTTGAAAATTCATCAAGGGATATTATGAAGGGCGCCTATATAATTAAAGAAGAAGAGGGCGAACTAGAAAAAATTGTAATTGCAACAGGCTCTGAAGTTTCTCTTGCTCTAAAAGCAGCAGAAGGACTTAAGGGAGTGCGTGTGGTTTCAATGCCTTCTATGGAACTTTTTGATGGGCAATCCTCTGATTACAAGGAAAAAATATTACCTTCAAAAATAGAAAAGAGAATTTCTCTTGAAGCACTTTCATCCTTTGGCTGGCACAAGTACATTGGCACAAAGGGCATGGCAATTTCCATTGACACCTTTGGCGCAAGTGGCAAGGGATCAGAAGTCTTTGAAAGATTTGGCTTCACAGCAGAAAATATTAAGAGAAAGATAGAAGAATTTTAAAATAAAAAATAAAAGGGAGGGCGACCTCCTTTTTTGTTTAGGAAAAACTGAGAGGTAAAGATGAACTTAATTAAAGAAAAAAGATGGGCGATAATTTTTTCTCTTATGGCCATGCTCCTTTGGGGTTCAGCCATTCCCCTCATAAAGCTGACCTACCTTCATGCAGGCATCCTCCCCGATGATCCTGGCGGAAAAATTTTTATTGCAGGAATTAGATTTTTTATGGCGGGGCTCTTGACCTATATATACTTTTTTCTTTTCAACAAGGAAAAAGTTGAGAGGGACAAAATAAATTTCAAATTCATAATAATTTTGGCGTTAATACAGACCACACTGCAGTACAGCACCTACTACATCGGTCTTTCCAACACCCTGGGCTCACTCGCAGCAGTCATCCAGGCATCCAATGCCTTTATAACTGTAATAATTTCTGTAATTTTAATTGCCGACGAAAAACTTACGGCGAGAAAGCTTGCAGCCCTAATTATTGGCTCTCTTGGCTTAATAATAATAAACTTAAAGGATAGAGGGAGCTTTCACTTTAAGCTAACAGGTGAAGGATTTATTTTAATCGCCACAACACTTAACGCCTTTGCATCAGTTTTAATAAGAAAATATGGAAGAGATCAAAATTCCTTTTTGATGACGGGGACACAATTTCTCATTGGGGCGACTCCACTTATAATAATTGGTGCCTTGACTCACACATCCCTTGTGAACTTTGACCTTAAGCTCTTTATCATGCTGTCTTACGGCGCTTTTATCTCAGCAACTAGCTTTACAATCTGGACATCAGTCCTTCAGGCCCACAGTGCCAGTGAGTTTGGGATTTACAAATTATTTATTCCGATTTTCGGAACAATTTTATCTGTCCTCGTCCTCGGCGAAGAGCTCACAATATATATAATACTTGGACTAATCTTTGTCCTACTTGGCGCAGTGGTCTTAAATAAAAAATAAAGGATTAAGAGATGTTTAAGGCATCTCTTTTTAATTGCAAAAAAATGTAAAAATAATTTTATAAATGTTATAATTAAGTCGGGAGTGATATTTTGAAATTAAAGAAAAATCACACAATTATTTTAGTTTTATTATTAATATTTTTTGGATTTATATATTTTAACCACAAAAATTTTTCCAAGGACAGAACCATTGTTAGGCTTAAGGGTGTAAGTGTCAATGAGCCCATAGAGGACTTTTCCATTTCATCAAAGTCAGTTTTTTTGTGGGCTGATCCTGTTTTATACATAACAGATAGAGACGGCAACATAATAAAAAAAATTCAGAGAGAAGACGAAAATATTGAGGCCTTTTTTGCCAACAACTACGCCTTCTTGTATGAGAAGGACTTGGGCAAGGTCCACATGTATTCTGAAATGGGCGAGCTCCTTTCCACAACAGATGTAAAGGGAGAGGTCTTTAACATTTCCTACGAAAATGCAAATATTATCTTTCATGTAGTTGATAAGAATAATGAAATTTTATACTTAATGGGCAACGACTCCACTCTCACAGAAATTTACAGGACGGGAAATCAAATTTTAACTCACGACATTTTAGATTCAAAAAATCTTTCTGTTGCTGAGATAAAAAATGACGCCAGTGGCTACTCTTCTCTTCTTTATTCTCTCCACAAGGGAAATAAAAAGAGCCAGGTCCTAAATCACGAGATAGTCTTTTTTGTGAAAAAGGACAAGAGGTCTGTCCTCGCCCTTACAGATAAGGCGATTTATAGGTTTATGGACGCAGGCAAAAAGTATGAAGGGAAGATCCCCAATGTCTCCGATGTTTTAGTGGAAGGCAGGGACACTTATCTCCTTCACTCAGGCATTATCACCAAGTATGATTATGCTCTAAAGCCTGGCGAGAAAAAAATAATTGCAGCCAATGTAAACAAAATGGAAAATGTCTCTGGCTCAATTTATGTCTATGGACCTAGTGATGTTGGTGGAGAAATAGGAAATCGTGGAGAGTTTTACACGAGACTTGGCTACTCTCTTGACAAGATTAAAATCAACGGACTTTTAATTGGCGCCCTTAGAAATGGCGAGCTAAATCTTTATTCCGTTGTCAATTCAAATGCAGTGAGAGAAGATGAAAATAGAATAGAAACCACTTATAAAGAGGTGTAAGGTGAATTTAGAGAAAAATACAAGCACTGTTGCAAATGAAGCTGACGCGGCCCTTCAGTCTACCTTTGGAGGTCTGGGCTCTTGGCAGAGGTTTGCTGTAGTTGCCGCCATAATTATTGGAATTTTTATAATTTTACAAATTATAGATGGTTTTATTAATAGACAATTAAATTCGGGAAAGATAAAGGAAAAGGGATCCTACAACAGGATTGTCACAGTTGCAAATTTAATAAAGAGAATAATCAAAGTTGTCTTAATTTTTATAGGCGTAACAATAATCATGAGCGTCTTTGAAATTTCCATTGCGCCCATACTTGCAACTCTAGGTGTTTTTTCACTGGCAATAGGTGTTGGCGCCCAAAACCTTGTCAAGGACCTCATCAATGGATTTTTTATTATATTTGAGGACCAGTATTCTGTTGGCGACTTAGTTGAGATAGGAGACATTGAAGGTGTAGTTGAAGATGTGGGCCTTAGGGTTACAAAAATTCGCGACTTCAATAAGATTCTTCACATAATTCCCAACAGCAATATCTCCATTGTATCCAACAAGGAAAGGGCAAATGTGAGGACGAGAATTGATTTTTATGTGGACAATTCTTGCGACCCATCCTTTGTAAGTGAGAAAATAAGTAAAGCCCTAGAAAAATATAGGGACCACGAGGACATGGTCCTGGGACCAAACCTTTGGGGAGTTACTGAAAATGGCAAGGATGCCTACATGATGAGTCTTGTCTACTATACAAGGCAGGGCGACCAATACGACCTTGAATATGCAATAAGGGCAGAGATTTTAAAAACTATGCAAAGAGAAAAAATAAAAATGCCAATTATTAGAAATAAATTGATACAAAGGGAGGACAGTGATGCTATACTATAACTTGGGTGACATCGTTACGCTAAAAAAGGGACATCCCTGTGGCGAAAATAAATGGGAGATAGTAAGAAAGGGCGCCGACATAAAGTTGAAGTGCCTAGGTTGTGAAAGAATCATTTGGATGAGCCGAATGGATTTTGAAAAAAGGGTTAGAAAAATTTTAGAAGATGATAAATTTGTTAGCATAATCCATCACAAGAAAGAAGGAGAATAAAAATGGATGTAAAAGAAATTTATGATGCCAAAGAAAGATTAAAGGGTCACATTAAGGAAACACCAGTAGTTTATGCCCCAAATCTAGGAGAAGATGTTTACTTAAAAGTAGAAGTTTTGCAAGACACAGGCTCTTTTAAACTAAGAGGAGCTTATAACAAAATTGCAACACTTACTGATGAAGAAGCAGAAAAAGGTGTTGTAGCTTGCTCTGCAGGTAACCACGCTCAAGGTGTTGCAAAATCAGCAACTGAAAGAGGAATAAGATCTATCATCTGTATGCCATACCACGCACCACTTTCCAAGGTTCAAGCAACAAGAAACTATGGAGCAGAAGTAGAACTTGTTAAGGATTCCTTTGACGATGCAGCAGCTTATGCAGCAAAACTTTCCAAGGAAGAAGGCTTCACTTTTATAGCACCTTTTGACGACGAAAAAGTTATTGCAGGACAAGGAACTATTGGACTTGAAATTTTGGAAAAACTTCCTGACACAGACATAATAGTCGTGCCAATCGGCGGCGGCGGACTTATTTCTGGTATCGCAGTAGCAGCGAAGAGCATCAATCCTAACATAAAAATTATTGGAGTTCAAACAAAAATATCTCCAAGCATGTATGAATCAATTAAAGAGGGAAAAATTTTAACAGTAAAGGGCGGCTCAACAATTGCCGACGGTATTGCAGTAAAAACTCCAGGAAAACTTACTTTTGACATAGTTAAGGAATATGTTGATGAAATAGTATTGGTAACTGAAGGAGAAATTTCATCCGCAATTCTTACCCTTCTTGAAAAAAATAAAATTATAACAGAAGGAGCAGCTGCATCAACAGTAGCAGCTTTGATGTATAAGAAATTTAACCACAAGGGCAAAAAAGTTTGCTGCGTACTTTCTGGCGGAAACATTGATGTAACAAGAGTTTCAAAGGTTATAGAAAAGGGTCTTTACAAGACTAACAGAAGAATGGAACTTAAGATCAAATTAAATGACCAACCAGGAGAAATGACTCGCATGACAAAACTTCTTGAAAGAGAAGGAGCAAATATAGTTAAAATTGGTCAAAACATAGATGTAGTTGGAGATACAATTGATTCTATGATAGTTAGCATAGTTATTGACACAAAGGACAAGGCACATCAAGAGCAAATAATAACAGCCCTAAACCAAGACTTCTATGTATTTAAGGCAAATTATAACGACACACAATTTTAAATAAAATAGCTTAAAGAGAAAGAGGCTTCGCCCTCTTTTTTCTTTTGCACAAAAGTTAAAAAATTTTTTAAAGAAAGGTCAAAAAAAGTCAAAAATGCCATTGACATTCTTTGACCAATGTCTTATACTATAAATAGTTAGCAGATGAGTTCATCGGCTGCTAATAATTTAAATACAAAGGGGAGTTTTTAAATGAGTATTAGACCATATGAAAAAAATAATTTGAGAGATACAAGATTTGATGATTTTTATGACATGATAGATTCTTTCTTTAACGACGACTTCACACCTCAAAAGGCAATGAGAGCTGCAACTTTTAAGGTTGATGTTATTGACGAAGACAAGGACTACAAAGTTGAAGCTGAACTTCCTGGATTTTCTAAAGATGAAATCGACATAGAATTTGAGGAAGGCAAACTTACAATTTCAGCTGAAAAAAATGAAGAAGTTAATGAAGAAAACAAGGAAAAAAATTACATTCACAGAGAAAGAAAGTCATCAAAGATGATGAGAAGGATGTTCTTTAAAGATATAGACGAAGAAAATATGTCTGCAAAACTTGAAGGTGGAATTCTAGAAATTACAATTCCTAAAAAAACTGAAGAAAAGAAAAATAAAAAGATTGAAATCAAATAATCTTTTATAAAAATTAAAAAAAATTATAACTTGAAAAGTACAAATTAGAATATTCATAAATAATCTAAAAAGAATAATTTAAGACCGAGGGCGACCTCGGTTTTTTTAATGAGGTTTTATAAAATCTTTAAATAAGATTTTATGTATATTTGTTTTTTAAATAAAATTATTTGACATAAATAATATTAGATGCTATCATAGTATAAAATTTAAACTCAACAGAGAGAAGAGTAACTTGTTGGACTGATTACAGAGAGCTTCGTTTGGTGAAAGAAGTAGAAGAAAAATAAGTGAACATGGTCTTTCTCGAGTGCTTGTCGATATTTAGATGAGTACGGGCTCGCCCGTTATAGCGATAGAGTATGGCAGTACTTGAAGAGTCCCTTATTGCGAGATAAGGGAGAATTAAGGTGGTAACACGAAGCTTTCGTCCTTATGGGACGAGAGCTTTTTTTATTTTATAAAGGCACCTAAAAAATTAAATTTACTCACAAGTACAAATTTTATAGAGGAGAGGAATAAAAAATGCCCTTAATAATACCTAAAGATTTAATAGTTGAAGAAGTTTTAGAGAGAGAAAATATTTTTACAATGAGAGATTCATCTGCCAAGGAGCAGGACATAAGACCCCTTAGAATTGCCATTGTAAATTTAATGCCAAAAAAGGAAGAGACAGAGCTTCAACTTTTGAGAATGTTATCTAACACAGCCCTTCAAATAAATATTGACCTTGTGAGAATGGAGTCCTACAATCCAGCAAATAGCGATTTGAAAAGACTAAGGGCCTTCTACAAAACCTATGAGGACATTAAGCACAAGAAGTACGACGCAATGATAATAACTGGAGCCCCAATTGAAACTATTGCCTATGAAAAAATAAAGTATTGGGAGGAATTAAAGACAATTTTTGAATTTGCCAAGGAAAATGTCTACTCCACAATGTTTATATGCTGGTCAGCTCAAGCAGCCCTCTATCACTATTACAAGATTGACCACAAGGTGGCTGATGGAAAAATATTTGGTGTCTTTGAATTTGACAAGCTAAAGGACAATAAAATCGTCAAGGGCTTTGACGACACATTTTTAGTTCCTACATCAAGGCACACTTATGTTAAGGCAGAAGATTTGGAGGACATAGAAGACTTAGAAGTCCTTGCAGCAAGACCTGACACTGGAGTTTCCCTTGCCACTACAAAGGACAACCGCTTTGTATTTAACTTTGGCCACTGGGAATACGACAAGGACACCCTACACAGTGAATACATCAGAGACATTTCTCAGGGCAAGAAAATTGCCCCACCACAAAATTATTATGAGGACAATGACCCTAAGAAAGAAATAAAAATTAGGTGGAGGTCTGCAGGAAACTTGTTCTTCTCCAACTGGCTAAACTACTGCGTATATCAAGAGACACCTTTTGCCATTGAAACAATAGAAGGCAAGTCTGTTTCAAAATTTGGCGGCAGCTCCTTAAAGGACGCGGGACAATTTGCCAAGGTGAAAAAAATTATTTTCTCCAAGGAAGACAGAGATGTAATTGTAGTTTCTGCACCGGGAAGAAGATTTAAAGAAGACACAAAGGTCACAGACGAATTAATTTCTCTATCTGATAAAAATTCAAAAATTGAGGACCTTGAAAAAATTATAAAGTCTCTTGAAGAAGAGCTTGCTGCCCAAAGAGCCTATAGGGACACCCAACTGGAAAAAATTGAAAAAAGATTTTCTGACATTGCAGAGGATTTGAAGCTTGAAGAATTTTGGGACGAGGAACTAAAATTTGTCTTTGACCAGATAAAAAATTCAAATAACAAGGACTTCATCGTCAGCAGGGGCGAGTTTTTAAATGCAAAACTTCTGTCAAAATATTTAGATTACGACTTCATAGATGCCAAGGACATAATAATTTTTGACGAGGAAGGACAAGTTGATTTAAAAAAATCAAGAGAGGCAATAAGAATCCACATTGGAGACAACCAAAAGGCAGTGGTGCCAGGCTTTTATGGCAGCGACAACAATGGCGACATTGTAACTTTCACAAGGGGCGGCAGCGACTACACAGGAAGCCTTATAGCCTACGCGCTGGACTCCAAGGTCTACGAAAACTGGACTGATGTAAATGGAATAATGACATCAGACCCCAATAAGGATCCTAACGCTAAGACAATTGACAAGCTAAATTTTAAGGAGCTAAAGGAAATAATAGATAAGGGCGCCCAGGTCTACCAAGGCGATGCCATAAAGCCCGTTGAAGAAAAAAATATTATGATAAAAATTTTAAACACAAATAATCCTAGAAATCACGGAACAGTTATTAAAGACTAAAAAAGGAGCCAGAGTGTAAAAACTTTGGCTCCTTTTAAAATAAAAGGCTGGCTCCAGCAAGCCTTTTTAAAAATTATAGAGATTCTGCAATTTTTTCTGTCAAATCAATAACTCTTTCAGTGTAACCCCATTCGTTGTCGTACCAAGAAATTAATTTAACCATTTTTCCGTTAACTGTTGTAAGAAGTGAATCGAAAATAGAAGAGTGAGTGTTGCCTATGATGTCAGATGAAACAAGTTCGTCTTCAGAATATTCAAGGATGCCCTTTAATTCATTTTCAGCTGCCTTTTTCATTGCTGCATTGATTTCTTCAACAGTAGCTTCCTTTTCAAGTTCAAAAGTAACATCAACAAGAGAGCCAGTTGGAACAGGAACTCTTAGGGCAAAGCCAGTTAAAATTCCGTCAACTTCTGGAATAACTTTTCCAACAGCCTTAGCTGCACCAGTTGAAGTAGGAATAATATTTTCAGCGCCCATTCTTGCACGACGCATGTCCTTTTTGTGAACGCCATCGTGAATATTTTGGTCATTAGTGTAGGCGTGAACTGTAGACATAAGTCCCTTCTTGATGCCAAAGTTTTCTAAAATAACCTTTGTAACTGGAGCAAGACAGTTTGTAGTACATGATGCGTTGGAAATAATGTCGTGGGCAGCTGGATCATACTTGTCGTCGTTAACTCCCATTACAACAGTAAGCATGTCGCCCTTGCCTGGAGAAGTTAAGACAACTTTTTTTGCTCCGCTTGTTAGATGTCCTCTAGCCTTGTCTTCGTCCTTGAAGGCACCTGAAGAGTCGATGACAATGTCAACGCCAAGTTCCTTCCAATTCATTTGGTCTGGAGTTTTTGATTCAACAAAAGTAACTTTCTTTCCATTTATAATCATTCCGTCATCAGTAAATTCAATTTCACCAGGGAATCTTCTATAAATAGAATCAAATTTAAATAAGTGAGTTCTTTCCTTTAAAGTTTTGTCTAAATTTCTAACGGCTACATGAGTAACTTCGAAGTTACAATCCTCTCTTAGAGCCCAGATTCTAAGAGCATCTCTACCAATTCTTCCAAATCCCATTATGCCAACATTTTTTTTCATAAAAACCTCCGTAATCATTGCATTCTTATATTCATTATAACACAAGTAGAAAAAAGTGAAATTCAAAAATTATTGTGATAATATAGGTAAAAAGGAAGTGGCGATATGAATAGTGGAATAAGTAGAGAAGATGGCCTAAAACTTTTAAAGGAATATAACAAGGAAGACTTTCACATAAGACATGCCCTAACTCTTGAAAGTGTAATGGGATATTTTGCAGAGGAATTTGACAAGGACAATGTGGACTTTTGGAAAATGGCAGGTCTCCTTCACGATGTTGATTATGAAAAATATCCTGAAGAGCATCTCAAAAATACACCGGAAATTTTAAGGGGTGCAGGTGGAAGTGATGAATTAGTCCACGCAATTTTATCTCACGGTCACGGTCTATGTTCAAGCGTGGAGCCAGAACTTTTTATGGAAAAGGTCCTCTTTGCAGTAGACGAGCTTACAGGTTTAATCTACGCTGCATCTCTCATGAGACCATCTAAGAGCACTAAGGACATGAATTTAAAAAGTGTGAAGAAAAAATTTAAGGACAAAAAATTTGCTGAAGGCTGCTCTCGCGATGTTATTAAAAAGGGAGCAGAAAATTTAGGCTGGGAACTTGATGAGTTAATAGAAAAAACTCTTCTTGCCATGCAAGATAGGGAAGATTTAATTGAAAATTCTTTAAAAAATGAGATAAGATCTTAAAAAATTGCCAAAAATCGTCAAAAATCGTATAAATTCGTTGATAAGAATGGCTTGCTGTGTTAGAATTTATATGTTATAGAAATTTAAGGGAGGTAGTTGTTTGCAAACTTTATTATCTATTATAATTATTATTTCAAGCATTATTATAATAGCTGTAGTGGCACAAATGGAATCAGATCAAGCTGGTCTTGGAACACTTCAAGGTGAAGAAACTACTATGTGGGGCTCACATAAAGGTTCTAGTAAAAAAGACATCCAAAATAAAATTGTAATGATTTCAAGCATCGTTTTTGCACTTGCACTTATTATTTTAGCTGCAATTTAATTAAAATTAGGAAGAAAATAGAAATGATATTTTTTCTACTTCCTATAGTGGTCTTTATTGCAATTGTATTTTTGTTGGCGAGTGTTTTATAAATACATTGCAATTAAAATTTAAGGAGGATTATAATGAATACTTTATATCTAGCTCCTATAGTCGGCGTTTTGGCACTACTATTTGCTTTTTATAAGGCAAGCTTCGTGTCAAAACAAGATGCCGGAAATGAAAGAATGAAGGAAATTTCTTCTTACATTTCAGAAGGAGCTATGGCATTTTTAACAAGGGAATATAAGGCTCTTGTTGTTTTTGTCATTGTACTTGCAATTATCTTGGCAGTAGGACTTAAATCAATCCCAACTGCTATTTGTTTCGTTGTTGGAGCTATCTTTTCAGTAGCTGCTGGTTATGTTGGTATGAAAGTTGCCACAAAGGCAAATGTTAGAACAACTAATGCAGCATGGAAGGGTGGACTAGGTAAAGCACTTGATGTAGCCTTTTCAGGTGGAGTTGTAATGGGAATGTGCGTTGTTGGTTTAGGAATCATTGGTATTACTTGCGCATACTTCCTTACAAATGGACAAACTGAAATTATTACAGGATTTTCACTTGGAGCATCTTCTATTGCACTTTTCGCAAGAGTAGGTGGAGGTATTTACACTAAGGCAGCAGACGTTGGAGCTGACCTTGTAGGTAAGGTTGAAGCTGGAATCCCAGAAGACGACCCAAGAAACCCTGCAGTTATCGCTGATAATGTAGGAGATAACGTTGGGGACGTAGCTGGAATGGGCGCTGACTTATTTGAATCTTATGTAGGAGCTCTTCTATCAGTTATCACTCTTGGAGTAGTAGCTTATGGAGAAGATGGAGTTAAATTTGGTCTTCTTGTTGCAACAGTTGGTATTTTAGCATCAATTGTAGCTGCCTTCTTTGTAAAGGGAGACAAGAACCCACAAAAGGCTCTTAACGCAGGAGAATATGTAGCAGCAGCTGTTACTATGGTTGCTTCAGCTATTTTATCAAATGTAATTTTCGGAAGCTTTGCACCATTTGCACCAGTAATCATTGGTATTGCAGTTGGTCTTATTATTTCTAAATTCACAGAATATTACACAGCTGATGACTATGCACCAGTAAAGAGAATTGGCGCAGAATCACAAACTGGAGCTTCTACAAATATTATTGCTGGACTTTCTGTTGGTATGATGTCAACAGTTGGACCAATTATTGTTATCGCTATTGGAATTATAGCATCCTTCCTTGGAGCTGGCGGAAGCGCAGATCCAATTATTGGACTTTACGGAATTTCACTAGCAGCTGTTGGTATGCTTTCAACAACTGGTATGACAATTGCCGTAGATGCTTACGGACCAATCGCTGATAACGCTGGTGGTATTGCAGAAATGTGCGACCTACCAGAAGATGTTCGTGAAATAACAGACTCACTTGACTCTGTTGGTAATACAACAGCAGCAATAGGAAAGGGATTTGCAATTGGATCAGCAGCACTTACTGCCCTTGCACTTTTCGTTTCTTATATCAACGCAACTGGACTAAGTGGAATTGATATTTCTAAGCCAGAAGTTATAGCTGCAACATTTATCGGTGGTATGCTACCATTTGCCTTCTCTGCACTAACAATGTCAGCAGTAGGTAACGCAGCATCAGAAATGATCGACGAAGTAAGAAGACAATTTAAAGAAATACCTGGCATCATGGAAGGCACAGGAACTCCTGACTATGCAAGATGTGTAGATATCTCAACAGGAGCAGCCCTAAAGCAAATGATCGTTCCAGGACTTATAGCAGTAGTAGTTCCAATAGTAGTGGGAATTTTACTTGGAACTGAAGCCCTAGGTGGACTTCAAGCAGGAGCTCTTGTAACAGGCGTACTAATGGCAATCTTTATGTCAAACGCTGGTGGAGCTTGGGACAATGCAAAGAAATACATCGAAGGTGGAGCACACGGTGGTAAGGGTTCAGAAGCTCACAAGGCAGCTGTAACTGGAGATACTGTTGGTGACCCATTCAAAGATACATCAGGACCTTCTCTTAATATTCTAATTAAACTTATTACTGTTGTATCCCTTGTATTCGCACCACTATTTGTTGCATACGGCGGAGTATTCCTATAAAAAAATCAACCTCTTGAAGATTATCTTCGAGAGGTTTTTTTAAATAAAATCAATTTTAACTATATTCATTTTAAGGATGCTGTCACAGAATTTAGCAAGAATTCTGTGATATATTTTTATATTTTTACATTTCATATTATAATATCCCAACATATAAGGTCTTGATGAAACTTTTATATTAGTAGAAAAATTCAGCTCTCTTTTTGGATTATCTAAATAAAATAGTCCATTTACATTTGAAATATTCACATTTTTTAAAGTTGTTTTCACAAGCTTTATTCCAAACTTTCCAACAGTGTCAAAAATAATACAAGCGCTTTTAAATTTTTTTGACAGCTCAAGTAATAAATATTCTACTTCACTTCTCTTAAAATAATGAAATACTCCTGCTGCAAATAATATAATTCCATCTTTATTATTTAGTTTATTCATCCAGCAAAAGTTTTTTAAGTCACAAGACATATTTACTTCTCTAGGACCTGAAGGGATTAATTTATTTCGAAGAGAAATTACATCTGGGAAATCTATATTTACAAATTTGCAAAGACCATTGTCGCAAAATTTTCCTGTTTCATCTAAACCACAGCCTAAATTGACAATTGTTGCATAAGGATATTTTTCTAAATATTTTTTAATTTCCCAAATAAAATCCAATTGACGCATAGCGGCTTCTAAAGCACCAAATTCGTATAAAAGAGAATTTTTCTTTCTTTCAAGTTCAGAAAAATCGTAGTCCAAACTATTACATAATTGATTAGCAGAAGGATCCGAATAAAGGTCTGGAAACTTTTCAGAGCAAATTTTCCTACCATACAAGGGAACAATTAAAGTTTCTTGGATGGAATTTCTTGCAATATGTATCTTATTTATAAAAATCACTCCTTTTCCAAATATTATAGCACCAGCAATTTCATAAAAATAAAAATTTTGTGGTTTAAATTCTTAAAAATACAAATTAAATTAGATTAATAAATAAGAATAAGAATAAATTTGACAAGCAGAGGGCTACTATATATAGTTTAATTAGATAAAGAGATAAGACAGCTTGCTATTTTTAATGGAGGTATTATTGATGCGAAAAAAAGTAGGAATAGCTTTGATAATTATTTTATCTTTATCATTGTTAATATACTTTAGAAATAAAACTAATAATGAAAAAATAGATGATAAGAATAATTCCAATGTTATGAGCGAAGAAGTAAAAGCAAATATTATCAATAAAAATTCTAATGACCTTTATAGAGATGTAATCATTAGTAAAGATAACGACTTTCATGGAAGAAAATTGAATAGCCAGTTTTCTTTTACATTATTACTGGATAAAGATGATAAAATAAAATTCCAAGACCCTAAAGATTATGAAATTAATTTTAGATTATTGGAAGATGAAAATAATAAAGAATTTTATGAATATGAAATTCTTTCAGAAGATTTTGAATTGGCTAAAGACTATAAAGGTATAGAAGGCTTTAGCTTTTATCTTACTTATTCTATAAGGGAAAATATGGGAAAATCAGAAAATAATGGTCCGGAAATTTATAGCTTGCACGGTGAAATAAATATAGAAGATATATGAGAACTCGTCTTAGAAATAAGATGAGTTTTTTAATTGAAAAAAACCACTGACCTTAACCAGTGGTTGTGATTTAAAAATTTTAGCAATCTGTTGGGTCCAGTAAATTGTTTAATGTCTTTACATGAATTCCCGTTGCATTCTTTGGAAGGTAGCCTGATTTTTTATTTCTATAGGCTGTTGCTGCTATGTCAAGGTGGACCCAAGGCGTACCTTCTTTTACAAATTCGCCAACAAATAGCCCTGCTGTAACAGAGCCTGCATCTCTACCTGAAGTGTTTTTGATGTCTGCAACTTCTGACTTGTTTAATTTTTTGTAGTCTTCATCATAAGGGAAGGCCCAAATTTTTTCGCCAGATAATTTTGCTGCATCAAGGATTTCCTTGTAAAAGTCTTCATTATTTGTAACAGCTCCTGTGTAAACTTCTCCAAGGGCAATTGTAACTGCGCCAGTAAGTGTTGCAAGGTCAATAATTTTTTCTGCTCCAAGATCATTTGTGGCATAGTGGACTGCATCGGCAAGGGTGATTCTTCCTTCGGCGTCAGTGTTTGCCACTTCAATAGTAAGTCCCTTCATGGAGTCAATTACATCGCCAGACTTGTAAGATGTGCCTGAAATCATATTTTCGCAAGCGGCAACTACTCCCACTACATTTACCTTGGCCTTGTTCTTTGCAAGGGCATAGATTGTCCCAATAACTGTGCCTGCACCACCCATGTCGCAGTGCATATAGTTCATGCCAGCTGGAGATTTTATGTTGTAGCCACCAGAATCGTAAGTTAGTCCCTTGCCAACTAGGGCAATTTTTTCTGTCTCAGCATTTTTATATTCCATTACAATAAGTCTTGGACGGTTAGTAGCACCTGCTGCCACTCTTAAAAAGGCCTTCATGCCAATTTTTTCGATTTCATCTTCTTCATAAACCCTTACCTTTACACCAAGGTCTTCTAATTTTTCAACTGCAATATTAGCAAGACTTTCTGGATAAATTACATTGGCCCTTTCATTTACAAGGTCTCTTGCAAGAAAGACTCCATCCATAATATTTTCCATTTTATTTAAGCCAGCACGAAGTTTTTCTTCAGGGCCCTTAAAGGCAGAGTAGTTCACTGTAAGTTCAAAGTCAGCCTTTTTTTCTTTCACATCAGTTTTTTTAGTGAACTCATATTCACCTTGGCGAAGACCTTCATAGGCTGCCATTATAGTTTTTCTGTTGCACATACCAAGGTCTGGCATTTTAATTTCAACTTCATGTTCTTCATTGTCTCTTAAAATATTTCCCAGCTCAAAGAAAAGATTTCTCACATCTTCAAGGTCAAGTTCATCTTCACCTAATCCCATAAAAATTTCTGATTCTTCAAGAAAACTAGGAAGGTATAAATTTTCCTTAAACTTATAAGAAAATTTTTTCTTTTCGAGATATTCTTTAATCTCTTCTGGAAGTTCCCCATCTTTTTTTACAAAGTGGACTTTGAGTCCCCCTTCTTTATACAAATTAAATTTAATCATATTTCACCTCTACCTTAATTATACATGAGATTTGCAAAAGGTCTAATCTAAATAATTAAAGATAAGAGGAAAATATACTTAATACATCACTGTTTTTTCGGGATAAATTATGATATTATTAAATTATAAAATAATAGCATCAATTTAGTTGATAACGCTGGATTGGTGTTTTTTTGGGTGGTGTTTTAATGGGTAAAGAATTAAAAGCTTCAATAATGTTATTTATCACATCAATAATTTGGGGACTTGCCTTTGTGGCACAGGCTCAGGGCATGGAACATATAGGGCCCTTTACCTTTACAGCAGCTAGGTCTCTTGTTGCTATAATTTTTTTGTACCTAACCTATGTATTTTTTAATAAAACATCAAAATCCTATAGAGAGCAAAAATTTGACATGAAGAGAACCATAAGGGGTGGAGTCCTTTGTGGCCTTGTCTTTACTTTTGGCATTAACTTTCAACAAATTGGCCTAGTTTATACAACTGCAGGCAAGGCAAGTTTTCTCACAGCCCTTTACATTGTATTCATTCCAATAATTGGACTCTTTTATGGAAAGAAAATAAATAAAAAACTTCAATTGTGTATAGTTCTTGCCATGATTGGAACTTATCTCATGTCAGTAAAGGGAAGCCTTAGCATGAATATTGGCGATTTGATTACAATTTTTGGTTCAATTGTTTTTGCCATTCACATTTTAATGCTATCAGAGTTTTCCAAGGACACTAATGCAGTTTTAGTTTCCTTAATTCAATTTGCAGTTTGTGGATTTTTCTCCCTAATAGCTGCTCTTATTTTTGAGGGAATAGATATGAGTGCAATTTTAAAGTCCTACCTAGCTATTTTGTATGTGGGGATCTTGTCATCAGGCGTTGGATTTACAATTCAGCTAATGGCACTAAAGGAACTGGACCCAGTTGTTGCCTCTATGATTTCCTCCCTTGAATCAGTTTTTGGAGCAGTCTTTGGCTGGCTCATTCTTTCACAAAGCATGAGTGAGAGAGAAATTATTGGCGCCATAATTATTTTTCTTGCCACACTTATTGCCCAACTGCCAATAGAAGTTTATTTGCAGAAAAAACTGGAAGGGCGCTAAAATTTTTCACAAGAATTTTATATTAATTAAAATAGATTTCACATTTATGATATACAATCTTTGAGAGGTGAAGATATGTCACTATTTGAAAAAATTTTCCAAAAGGCTGGTAAGAAGATAATCACCATTGACGGAGAGTATGGCAGCGGTGCTAACGAAATTGCAAAAAAAGTTGCCGAAAAATTAAACTATGAACTATACGACGAAAAATTAATTGAGCTCATGAGCCTTGAAGGAAAGGTAAAACCTGATGAGATAAAGAAAGACGATTCCTTCTTGCAGGGAACTATTTACGACTTATATAGACAAAATTATTCCTACTCCCAAGAGGACATTGCAACAAATGACGCAGCCTTTCTCTTGGACTCACGAACTATAAGAGAAATTGCAAAAAATAAAAAGGCTGTAATTTTTGGCAAGTGCAGTGATTTTGTCTTAGAAGATTTCCCAAAGTTATCTGTATTTATTTATGCTTCTCAAGAATTTAAGGAAGAGAGAATTTTAAATACTTACAAGGTAAAAGAAGACAAGCTCCAGCTAAAGCTTGAAAGAGAAAACAACAGAAGGGCGAACCATTACGGCAGAAACACTGGAAAAGTTTGGGGCGACAGAGCCAGTTACGACCTCTTAATAGATTCATCTGCCTTTGACTTCGAAAGCGTGGCAAATTTAATTGTAGATATGTCACAAAATAAAAAATAAGATCCTGACGAGAGTCGGGATTTTTTTATGGGAAAAATTTATAAAAAATTTACACTATCTTTAAATAAAATATATATTTCATAGAAAAATACTTTGTAAAATAAAGGCAAAAGGTAAAAATTTGAAAATTAGCATACTTGCAACCATGAGTTTACAAATTGACAAGCACTATTTATGGCTTGCCACCATAAATTTTTATAAAATTTATTCAGAAAAGGAGGTAAGGCTATGATTTTAGCAGACAAAATTATAAATCTTAGAAAGAAAAATTCTTGGTCACAAGAAGAACTTGCAGAAAAACTTGGCGTAAGCAGACAATCTATTTCAAAGTACGAAGGAGCACAATCCATTCCCGACATGGATAAAATTTTAAAGCTCAGCAAAATTTTTGGCGTGACGACAGATTATCTCATCAAGGATGAAATAGAAGACCCAGAATTTTTAGATGAGGACTATGAAGAAAGCAAGACGAGAAAAGTTTCCATGGAGATGGCAAGTGATTATTTAGCCTTAAAGGAAATTTCAGCAAAAAACCTTGCCCTTGGAGTTTCTCTTTGCATAATTTCTCCAATTTTATTAGTAATTCTTTCACAGGCCTATGAAAGCTTACTTTTGCCAGTGTCAGAAAATGTAGTTGTTGGACTTTCTCTTACAGTATTATTTTTATTTATAATTGCTGCAGTTGGGATTTTTGTAAGAGAAGGGATGACCTTAAAAAAATATGAATTTATAGAAAGTGAAGCCATTGATACTGATTATGGAGTTGACGGCATGGCGAGGGATAGAATGGAAAAGTTTCACGATTCTTTTGTCAAGAACAACATAATTGGCATCTTACTTATAGTCGCCTCAGTCCTTCCACTTTTTATTGGCATGATTTTTTCAGCTGAAGACATGGTTATGGCAATATCAACGGCCTTTTTATTGGCACTTGTTGCCCTTGGCGTAAATTTTTTGCTGAGAGCCAATATTCCTATGGGCGCCTTAAAAGCACTTTTGGAAGAGGAGGACTTCACTAGAGCAAACAAGGAGCTTAAGAAGAAGGCTGATCCCTTTATAAGCGCCTATTGGATTCTCATGGTGGCAATTTATATTGGATATTCCTTTGCCACAAATAATTGGGGCAGGTCTTGGATAATTTGGCCAGTGGCAGGCGTCTCCTATGTCTTATATTATTTAATTCTAAAATTTTTCTTGGAAAATAATTTTAAAAAATAAAATTTTGAAAATAGATTTCACACCTTTGAGATCTATTTTTTTTGTTATTCTTTATTCTTTGGGTAAAAATACTTATAAGGAAAAGATGGTGATGAAATGAAGGAATTAGTTATTTCAAAAGTTATAAATAAGCTGGGCGTAATTTATTTAAATAGACCTGAAAAATTAAATGCCCTAAATTTTGAAATGATAATAAAAATTAGAGAGTTCTTAGAAAAATGGGAAGATGATAATAATATTAGGGCGGTTTTATTTGACAGCTTAAGTGAAAAGGCCTTTTGTGCTGGCGGAGATTTAAAGGACCTTTACAACAACTATATTAATAATGATTCTTGCCAGAAAAAAGATGAGTTTTTCGCCACAGAATTTGAGCTAGACAAGTACATTGCCTCCTACAAAAAACCAATAATAAGCAATTGGAGGGGCATAGTCATGGGCGGCGGTCTTGGCCTTAGCATAAACTCCGATTATATAATTTGCCATGACTCTGTAAACTGGGCCATGCCAGAAACTGGTCTCGGCTTTGTGCCAGATGTTGGTGTGGGAAAATTTATCTCTAAACTCCCAAGGGCTTTGGGTCATTATGTGGGCCTTCTCGGAAGAAGCCTTGAAGCTTCAGATTTAATTAAATATAATTTTGCCCATGTCTATATAAATTCAGAGGATTATGAAAAAATAATTGAAAAACTTTTTGAGTTTTCAGAAATTTATGAGGGAGAAGAATTAATTGAAAAATTAAAAATCTATGGCGAGAAATATAATTTGCCCTTAAAAGAAACTTTTGTAGATAAAAATTTTGACAAAATCGAAAAATATTTTAATAAGGATAGCCTAGAAGAAATTTATAAGGTCTTAGAAGAAAATCTTGAAGATGAATTTGCAAGAGAAATCTACTATGACTTAAAGTCCAGGTCACAGTTTATGCTTGCAGTCCAATTTGAAAAATATTTCCATGGCAAAAATCTGACCTACCATGAAACTGTGGACCTAGACCTAAAGGTTTTAAATCACTCAGTTGATCTTGGGGAAATGCATGAAGGCGTAAGATCAAAAGTTATAGAAAAGGACTACCAACCCAAGTGGAGTGCAAGGTCCCTAGAAGATGTGGACATGGATCAAGTAAAAAATTTGCTGGGCATAGAAAAAACTTATAAAGAGAGAAAAAATATATAAAAAAATTAAGGGCATTCGAAAAAGAATGCCCTTTTTATTTTGACTTATTAAATTTATTTTAAAGAATCCTCCCTTGTGACCTTGATTTTGTAGTCACTTAAAAGAGTGTCAGACAAGAGGATTTCTTCTATTGCCTTCTTAGATTCTTCGTCAGCGTCTCTTAAGAGACCTCTCTTAATGGCAGTCTCTTCCACTTCTTTCTTTTGATCCTTGGAGAAATTGTTGTAGTCCTCAATGTCAATTCGATTAAAAATAGATTCTCTCTCGTCAAAAACCTTTAATGAGTCCTCGTAAATTTCGTGGCTCAAAATTTTTGCCGGTAGAATTTTTATTTCAATGCTTTTGCCTTCAAGGTCCACCTTCATTTTTTCCAGGTCAAGACCTGCGCTTATGACTCCATCGTAGGAGACTATGAATTTTTTTGAAGTGAAGGGAATTTTATAGCCGTAAAAAGTATTTTGATTTTCAAATTGTCCCATATTTGTGTAGTGATATTTTAATGTTGTAAGTTCCTTGGCGCCAACTAATTTATTAAAAATTAAAGTCGAAGTGATGTCTGGTTCCATTTCAGCTTTCATAGTTTTTTTGCCAGCAAAGAAAGTTGCAAAAAGTGCCACTGCAAGTAGGAGAACCAAAATTATTATTCTTTTAAATTTTTTCATTATACACCTCCATCATGGAAATAATTATAACATAAAAATTTTCAATAAAAAGTTTCTTATGGACAATCTTTTCTGTTATAATCACAAATTCTTTGATATAATTAGTCTAAAAGATATGGAGGAAGATGTTAATGGACGATGGCGCCTTGTGGGCTAAGCTAATATTAATCGCAATACTTACAGGAATTAACGCATTTTTTGCCTCAGCAGAAATGGCAATGGTTTCAGTTAATAATAATAAAATAAAAGAATTGGCAGAAGAGGGAGACAAGAGGGCAAAGACCCTACTATCTATCTCATCTGACCAGACGAGATTCTTATCTACAATACAAGTTGCAATAACTCTAGCGGGATTTTTCTCATCTGGTTCTGCAGCTACAAGTATCTCACAAGTTTTTGGAGTCTACTTAAGTAAGATGGGCTTACCTTATGGATTTACAGTGTCCTTTATTTTAGTGACATTTTTACTATCTTATATAACACTTGTCTTTGGAGAACTTGTGCCAAAGAGAATAGCACTTCAAAATTCAGAGAAAGTTGCCCTTAAATCCAGCAATATAATTGCCTTTGCATCAAAAATATTTTATCCCTTTGTAAAGCTATTGTCTTTCTCAACAGCATTAGTTTTAAAGATGATGGGCAAGTATTCTGAAGATGTTGAAGAAAAAATTTCAGAAGAAGAATTAAAATCCTATATAAAGGTTTCCACTCAGCAAGGAGTAATAAACTCAGCTGGTGAAGAAATGATTGTAAATATAATGGACTTTGACGACAAGTTGGCATACGAAATAATGACGCCAAGGACATCAATTTACATGGTGGACTATGACGAATTTAACACAGACACAGTTACAGAAATTTTAAAGAAGGGCTATTCAAGAATGCCAGTCTTTAGAGAAAACACAGATAACATTTTGGGAACAGTCTATATAAAAGACCTTTTTGTAGAATATGCAAAAAATGATTATGAGTCTATAAACTTGGACAAGTGCATAAAGGCACCTTACTTTGTGCCTGAAACCAAAAAAATTGACATGCTCTTAAAGGAACTTCAATCTTCCAAAAATTATGTGGCAATACTAATTGACGAGTACGGTGGATTTTCAGGCATGGTTACAGTGGAAGACATAGTAGAAGAAATCGTAGGTGAAATTGAAGACGAGTACGACAAGGAAAACCACTCCCTAGAAAAAATTTCTGACAACGAATATATAGTTGACGGGTCCATGGATATCGAAGACATAAACGATGAACTTGACACATCACTTTATTCAGAAAACCACGAGACAATTTCTGGGCTTATAATTGAAAAGCTTGGATTTATACCAGAAGAAAATGAAAAGAAAAAGCTTAGCGTAAAGACTTCAGGCTGCATCTTGACAGAACTTGCAGTGGCAGACAAGAGAATAGTCAAGGCAAGCATCAAGGTCATACCAGAAGAACAAGAAGAGGCAAAGAGAGAGTACAAAGAATTTAATTCATAAAAATATAAAAGGTGAAAAGTAAAAGTCCGCGAGGGCTTTTATTTTTTCTTAAAAAATAAAAATTACCACAAAAAAAGAAGTTTAGACTTATCTTTTACAAGTTAAACTTCTTTTTCTTTTATCAATTTTAATTTTTACCAAATACTAAGTATGTGCTGCATCAAGAGGCTGACAAAAATTATTCCTATCCAGCATAGGGCACCTTCCACGATTGCCTTGCCACCTTGGGAAATTAATTTTTTTATGTCTGTGTTAAGTCCAATTGCTGACATTGCCATTATGATGAAAAATTTTGACAAAAATTTCATGCTTGACAAGAAAGTTTCTGGAAGGGGCAAAAGTGTCGTGATGATTGATGCAAGTAGGAAAAATAAAATAAATGTTGGGAAAGCCTTTAGTGGGTTTACTTTTTCCACGCTGTCCTTTGATTTTATTATTCCAAGGACAAGGGTAATAGGAATAATTGCAAGAGTTCTAGTTAGTTTTACAATTGTTGCGTAGTTAAGGGCAGTGTCGTCATTAAACATTGTTGACCAAGTGCCTGATGCTGCAACAACTGATGATGTGTCGTTAATGGCTGTGCCTGCCCACATGCCAAAGCCTGTGTGAGTCATGCCAAGCTTAACGCCAAGAGTTGGGAAGATCAGTGCAGCAATTATGTTAAATAAAAATATTACAGAAATTGATGTGGCAATGTCCTCGTCCTTGGCATTAATAACTGGTGCTGTTGCAGCAATGGCAGAGCCGCCGCAAATTGATGAGCCAACGCCAACTAGGGTGGCAATGTCAGAATCAATATTTAAAACTTTTGCTGCTGCAAAGGCAATTATAAGTGCAGTGGAAATTGTAGAGAGAATAATAAGTAGAGATGACTTACCAACAACTATTATTTCACTAAGGTTTAGTCCAAAGCCCAAGAGAACTACGGCAAGTTGCAAAACTTTTTTTGATGTGAATTTTATGCCAGATTCAAGAGACTCTGGTCTATTGAAATTATTTAAGATGATTCCAAAGAGTATTCCAAAGACAGGTCCACCAATTACAGGAAATTTTTTGCCAAAAAAATAGGCGCAAGCTGCAATGAGAGCTGAAAATAAAATTCCACTTATATCTTTTTTCTTCATTATAAGGTCCTCCTATTTATATTTTATGAAACAATTATCTATTATACATTAAAAGGGGAAAAATTTTTGTGACTTTTGCAAAAGAATTGATTTAAGCCTTAAAAATCTAAAAATTTTCCACAAAAATGTGAAGTATTACAAGCTTTATAGTATAATAAAAATAGCGTGCCACGAGATTTTTTCATAAAACTTGTGGAAATTTATTTTATTTATTATAATACTTTTATTATGGAGGTAATATGAGATTATCAAAACTTTATATGCCTACTCTTAGGGAGGATCCACAAGATGCAGAGATTGCATCACACAAGTTTCTCCTAAGAGCTGGTATGATTAGAAAATCTGCTAGTGGTATCTATACATACTTGCCACTTGGCTATAGATCCATTCGAAAAATTGAAAATATAGTTCGTGAAGAGATGGATAGAGCTGGCTCAATGGAAATTTTAATGTCAGCTATTCAACCTGCTGAAATCTGGAAAGAGTCTGGTAGATGGGAAAAGTTTGGTCCCGAAATGTTTAAGTTAAAGGACAGAAATGACAGAGAGTTCTGCCTTGGACCAACTGCGGAAGAATATTTTACCACTCTTATTAGAGATGAAGTTAAGTCTTACAAGGACCTTCCCCTAAATTTATACCAAATTCAAACTAAGTACAGAGACGAAAAGAGACCGAGATTTGGAATAAATAGGGCAAGAGAATTTTCTATGAAGGATGCCTATACCTTTGACACTTCACCAGAAACACTTCACGAGGCTTACATGAATATGTATGAGGCTTATGAAAGAATCTTTGACAGATTAGAGCTTGATTATAAAATTGTTGAAGGTGACAATGGCGCCATGGGCGGCACTGGCTCCCACGAATTTATTGCCCTTTCTGAAACTGGAGAAGGCGTAATTGTTTATGCTGAGTCTGGAAAGTTTGGAGCAACTGAAGAAAAGGCTCCTGTTGAATATATCCTTCCAGAAAGAGAAGATAAAAAAGACTTAGAAAAAGTTCATACGCCTAATGCAAGCACAATCGAAGAAGTTTCTAACTTTTTAAAAGTTGACCCAAAGAAGTGCGCCAAGGCAATTGACTTAATGCTAGGAGACGAACCAGTTTTAGTCTTTATTCCTGGCGACAGAGAATTAAATATGGCAAAGCTTGTAGCCTATACTGGTACTGCTGAACACGACATAAGAATGATGGAAGAAGCTGACATTGAGGCTATTAAGACTAAAAAAGGCTACACAGGACCTATTGGACTTGATGTTAGAATGATCTTCGACAAGAGACTTACAGAAATGGATAACCTAGTTGTTGGAGCCAACCTTGATGAGTACCACTACATCAATGCAAATTATGGCAGAGACTTTGAGGGCGAAGTTGTAGATGACCTTCTTCTTGTTGCTGAAGGTGACAAGGTTCCTGGAACTGACGAAGAATATAAATTCGCCAGAGGCATTGAAGTGGGAAATATTTTCAAATTGGGTAAAAAATATTCAGAAGCTTTAAACGCAACTTATCTTGACGAAAATGGCAAGGCAAACTATTTTTACATGGGCTCTTACGGAGTTGGTGTTACAAGATCTGTAACGGCAGTCATAGAACAAAACCACGACGACAATGGAATCATCTGGCCAATGGCTGTTGCACCTTATGAAGCAATTGTCACAATAGTAAATGTCAAGGATGAAGACCAAGTTAAGCTTGGAGAAAAGATTTACGAAGACTTAAAGGCTAAGGGAATCGAAGTTCTTCTTGACGACAGAAAGGAAAGGGCTGGAGTTAAGTTTAAGGACAGAGACTTAATTGGTATTCCACTAAGAATTACTTGCGGCAAGAAATCTTCTGAAGGCCTAGTTGAGTATTCAACTAGAAGAGAAATGGAAAATTCTGAAATTTCTTCTGAAGATGCAGTAAAAAATGTTTTAAAGGAAGTAGAAAAGGTTAGATAGTATGAGCGACTTTAAATTTGAAATTACTGAGCACTTGGGAGTTTTATCTGAAAGTGCCAAGGGCTGGACTAAGGAGCTTAACAAGGTTTCTTTTAACGACAGACCAGCTAAGTACGACTTGAGAGAGTGGGACCCCAACCACGAAAAAATGTCAAAGGGTGTCACACTTAATGACGAAGAGATGGAAATTCTCTCTAAAATCCTAAAGGACAGAGGGATTTAATATATTTTTAAAATAACTTATGTTATAATGTAGAGATGTAAAAAAACGCCATAGAGCGAGGAGGCTATTAAAATGGAAATTAAAAAGAAAGAAAAAAACACTGTCTTTTTTGACCTTGTTTTAAAAAGAGAAGATATAAATAATGCTGAAACAGAAGTGTACAAGAAAAACAAAAAGCACTTTCAATTACCAGGATTTAGAAAGGGTCATGTTCCTAGAAAGATGATCGAAAATATGTACGGCAAAGATGTATTCTTTGAAGATGCTATTAACGAACTTCTTCCAGCTGAATATGAAAAAGCTATTAAGGAATTAGATTTAAAGGTAGTTGACCAACCTAATATTGACATTGACGAAGAAAGCATAAAAGATGACAATGATGTTGTTGTTAAGGTATCTGTTGATGTTAAACCTGAAGTTGAACTTAAGGACTACGAAGGAATTGAAATCGAAGACCCAACTCTTGAAGTAACTGACGAACTTATTGATTCTGAAGTTGAAAACGAAAGAGCCATGAATGCAAGAATTATAAATGTTGACGACAGAGCTGTAGAAGATGGCGACACTGTAAACATCGACTTCAAGGGCTCTGTTGATGGAGAATATTTTGAAGGTGGCGAAGCTGAAAGCCAAGACCTTAAAATTGGTTCCAACACATTTATCCCAGGCTTTGAAGAACAACTAATTGGTCACAATATTGATGAAGAATTTGACATCACTGTTAAATTCCCAGAAGATTACCACCAAAAAGATTTAGCTGGAAAAGATGCAAAATTTGAAATTAAATTAAACAGCATTTCTTATGAAGAACTTCCAGAACTTGATGACGAATTTGTAAAAGATATTTCTGAATTTGACACACTTGAAGAATTTAAAGCTGACATCAGAAAGAAGAAGGAAGAAGAATTCAAGACAACTTCTGAAATGGAAAAACAAAGAAGAGCCATTGACAAAATCGGCGAAATGGTAGATGTTGAAATTCCTGAAGCAATGATCAATGCTCAAATCGACGACATGATTAGAAATTACGACCAAAGTCTTAGAGCTCAAGGCATTAGCTTTGAAGATTACATCAAGATGATTGGTCAAAGTCTTGACGACTTCAAAAACACTATGAGACCTGAAGCAGAAAGAACTGTTAAAAACGATCTTGCCCTTGAAGCTCTTGTAAAAGATTTAGCAATTGAAATCACTGACGAAGAAATCGAAGAAGAAGTAAATAAGGTAGTTGAAGAATACTTCAAAGACGACAAAGAACACATGGAAAAGATGAGAGACTACATGCTAAATCAAAACAAGGAAGTTGTAAGAGACGACCTTGAAAAGAGAAAGGCAATTGACACTCTTGTTGAAAAGGCAAAATTTGTTGAACCAAAGGAAACTACTGAAGAAGAAATTAAAGAAGAAGTAAAAAAAGACAAAGAAGAAGATAAATAATCAGAGGATGTGATTACATGGCATTAGTGCCAATGGTAGTAGAACAAACTAATAGGGGCGAAAGGTCCTATGACATTTATTCAAGACTTTTAAAGGATAGAATTATTTTTGCAAGTGGCGAAGTAAATGATGTCATGGCAGACTTAATCGTTGCCCAACTTTTATTTTTAGAATCTGAAGATCCCAATAAGGACATCCAACTTTATATAAATTCACCTGGTGGTTCTGTGTCTGCAGGCTTTGCCATTTACGACACTATGAATTATATTAAGCCAGATGTTTCTACAATTTGCATTGGAATGGCTGCATCTATGGGAGCATTTTTGCTTGCCTCTGGAGCTAAGGGAAAGAGATTTGCCCTTCCAAATTCTGACATTATGATTCACCAACCTTCTGGTGGTGCACAAGGTCAAGCTAGTGACATTCAAATCAATGCAGAAAAGATTTTAAAAATTAGGCACAAATTAAATGAAATTTTAGCTGAAAGAACTGGTCAAGATCTTGAAAAAATCGAAAGAGATACAGATAGAGATTATTGGCTAAATTCTGAAGAAGCAAAAAAATATGGTTTAATAGATAAAGTTATAGAAAAAAGGGTTTGAGGTGAGATATGTCAAATACAGATGAAATTTTGAGATGTTCATTCTGTGGCAAAACGCAAAACCAAGTGAATAGATTAATCGCCGGACCTAATGTAAATATTTGTGACGAGTGCATCGAGAGATGTCACGCAATTTTAGAAGAAGAAATTCCCCATGAGATAAATAAGGATTTCGACCTAAAAAAACCAGCTGAAATCAAAGAGATTTTGGACCAATATGTGGTGAAGCAAGAGGATGCCAAGCGTGCCCTTGCCGTTGCCGTATATAACCACTACAAGAGGATTTCATCTTCCAAAAAACTTGACCCAGATATTGAACTTCAAAAGTCCAACATCTTAATGATTGGACCTACTGGTTCAGGTAAAACTTTACTTGCACAAACTCTTGCCAGACTTTTAAATGTTCCCTTTGCCATTGCCGATGCCACAACTTTAACTGAGGCTGGCTATGTTGGCGAAGATGTTGAAAATATTATTTTGAAGCTAATTCAAAATGCTGACTACGACATTGAAAGGGCAGAAAAGGGAATAATTTACATTGACGAGATAGATAAAATTGCCAGAAAATCTGAAAATGTATCTATTACAAGAGATGTAAGTGGAGAAGGTGTGCAACAAGCACTTTTAAAAATTATCGAAGGCACTGTTGCCAATGTTCCACCACAAGGTGGCAGAAAGCATCCTTCTCAAGAATTTATTCAAGTTGACACCACAAATATTTTATTCATTGTTGGTGGTGCCTTTGACGGAATTGACAAAATTATTGAAAATAGAACTGCCAAGTCCTCTATGGGCTTTGGGTCTGAAATTATTGACAAGAAGGCCAATAGAGAAAATATTCTTAAAAAAGTTGAAACTGAAGACTTGTTAAAGTTTGGACTTATACCAGAACTCATAGGCAGGCTTCCTGTAACTATAACTCTTGAAGAATTAGACGAAGATGCTCTAGTAGAAATTTTGACTAAGCCAAAGAATGCCCTTGTAAAGCAATATAAGGAGCTATTAAAGTTTGACGATGTTGACTTAATTTTTGACGACGAAGCCCTAAATTATATTGCAAAGAAGGCAATAGAAAAGAAGGCAGGAGCTAGAGGCTTAAGAGGAGTTATCGAAAACACGATTATGAATGTCATGTACGAAATTCCTTCAAGAGATGACATCAAGGCAGTAAAAATAACTAAGGAATCAGTAGAAGGCACAGCATCTGCTGAATTAATAAAAAAATAAAAATAAATTTAGCCGTGGTTGACACGGCTTTTTTAGAAGGTGAAAAATGGAAAAAGTAAAATTACCACTAATCCCTCTTCGCGACTTAGTAATCTTTCCCCACATGGTCATGCACTTTGATTGCGGCAGAAAAATTTCTGTAAACGCAATTGAAAGGTCGGAAATGCAGGACTCAAAAATATTTTTGGTGGCGCAAAGAGAACTGGAAGTTGAAGACCCAAAGAGAGAAGACCTCTTTGATGTTGGGACAGTGGCAACTATAAAACAAATTTTAAAACTCCCAGGTGGAGTTGTCAGGGTCCTAGTTGAAGGTGAAGAGAGGGCAAGAATCTCAAGCCTTGATATTAGTGACGAAATAATTGAGGCTGACATAGAAATCCTAGAAGAAGAGGAAATTGACTACACAGAAGACGACCAAATTGAGGCAGCACTTCGACTTGCCTTAAATGACTTGGAATCCTACGCCTCTCTTGATGAAAAATTCTTCCCAGGACTTTTATCTAACATTGCAGACACAGACGACCCATCAAGGTTTATCGACACTGTTGTTGGCTATCTTGACTTTAAACTTGAAGAGTACCAAAAGTTACTTGAGACAACTGATATTTACGAAAGACTTGTTGCCTTCCACGAGATAATGAAAAAGGAAATAGAAATTCTTTCCATAGAAAAAAATATCAACGACCAAGTGAAAAAGAAAATGGATGACATCCAAAGGGAGTACTATTTAAAGGAACAACTTCGCGTCATCCACAAGGAACTTGGCGATGGCGAAGATGAGGGCGAAGTCACAGAAGTTTACAAGAAAAAAATCGAAGAAAAAAACCTTCCTGATGAAGTGAGGGAAAAAGCCCTAAGTGAAATAAAAAAACTTGGCAACTTAAATTCACAGTCACCAGATTATTCCATGCTCATAAATTATCTTGATTGGATAATTGACCTTCCTTGGCTTGATGCTGGAGAGGAAAAAGTAAAATTAAGTGACGCGAGAAAAGTTTTAAATGAAGAACATTACGGACTTAAAAATGTAAAAGAAAGAATACTAGAATTTATTGCCGTGAGAATTTTATCTGGCGACAAAAACAAGGGACCCATACTTTGCCTTGTGGGACCTCCAGGAGTGGGCAAGACTTCCATTGCCAAGTCCATTGCCAATTCCCTCAACAAGGAATTTGTCCGCATGAGCCTTGGCGGTGTAACTGACGAAGCAGAAATAAGAGGACACAGAAGGACTTACATCGGCGCCCTTCCTGGCAGAATTATTTCTCTAATGAAAAAAGCTGGCAAAAATGATCCAGTATTTTTATTTGACGAGATAGATAAAATTGGAAATGACTTTAAGGGCGATCCTGCATCAGCACTCTTAGAAGTCCTTGACCCAGAGCAAAATAATTCCTTTACGGACAGGTATATGGAGCTTCCCTTTGACTTATCCAATGTATTTTTTATAGCGACGGCAAACACAAGGCAGACTATACCGAGACCCCTTCTTGACAGAATGGAAGTTATAGAAATTGGTGGATACACGCCTAATGAAAAATTAAATATTGCAAAAAAATATTTAGTTGCAAAACAAATTTCTGAAAATGGTTTGAAGAAGGAAAATATTAATATTTCTGAAAAGGCCCTAAGGGACATAATAGATTACTACACTCGTGAATCTGGCGTTAGAGGTCTTGAAAAGCAAATTTCAAAAATCGTGAGAAAGTCTGCCCTAAAAATTGTGGAAGAAGATTTAGATAAAGTTTCTGTCTCCACGAGAAATATTTCAGACTTCCTTGGCGAAAAAATTTATTTAATAAATGAAAGAGAAAAAAATTCTGAAGTGGGCTCAGTTAATGGACTTGCCTGGACAGAGGTGGGCGGCACTACACTTGTCATTGAGACAACGGTTATGCCGGGAAAGGGAAAACTAACACTTACAGGTTCTCTTGGAGATGTCATGAAGGAATCAGCCATAGCTGCCATTTCTCACATTGCATCTAATGCAGAAGACTTTAAAATCGACCCAAACTTTAGAAGTGAAAAGGACATCCACATTCACGTGCCAGAAGGTGCAGTGCCAAAGGATGGGCCTTCAGCAGGAATTACAATTGCCACATCAGTTTTATCAGCCCTTACAAAAAAATCAGTGAGAAGTGATGTTGCCATGACTGGAGAAATTACCCTTCGCGGCAAAGTACTTCCAATAGGGGGGCTTAAGGAAAAACTTTTGGCGGCAGAAAGGTATGGAGTTAAGACTGTAATCATTCCTGAAGAGAACAAGAGGGACTTAAGGGAAATCGAAGAAGCGGCTGTTGAAAAGTTGGAGATAAAAACTGTTTCAAACTTCAAGGAAGTTGCAGAGATTGCGATAGGTGATTTTAGTGAAGATAAATAAGGCAGAACTGGAAAAAGTTGCAGTTTTGGAAAAGCAATATCCTGTGGCAAATCTTCCTGAATTTGCCTTTGCAGGCAGGTCTAATGTGGGCAAGTCATCCTTTATAAATGCCATGCTTAATAGAAAAAATCTAGCCAGAACTTCATCAACGCCAGGAAAGACTAGGACAATTAATTTTTACAAGGTAAATGACGACCTTCGCCTAGTGGACCTACCTGGCTACGGCTACGCAAAAGTTGCAAAGACTGAAAAGGAAAAGTGGGCAGGCATAATCAATAGGTATCTTGAAAATAGAGAAAATCTTTTGGAGACAATTCTTTTGGTGGACATTAGGCATGAGCCAACAGATTTAGACAAGCAGATGTATGACTACATCCTTCACTCAGGCTTTTCTGGCATAGTCATTGCCACAAAAAAGGACAAGATAAAAAAATCTCAAGTAGATAAGCACATTTCTGTCATAGCAAAAAAACTTGGCGTAGAACACAGAGAAAATATAATTCCCTTCTCTTCATCAGAAAAAGATGAAGTCAAGGACATGTGGTTTATCTTTGAAGACATATTGAGATTTCACAAGGAAAAATAAAGTAAAGAAGGACCTTCAAGGTTCTTTTTTATTGTGACATGAGTGTGTGAAAAGTAAATTTCACACAGTTTTAAAAAATTAAACATAAACTTATGTTAAGATATAGAAAAATGGAGGAGATTATGAAGATAAAAAATAAAATTATGACTGCGGCCCTTTCACTCTTGTTACTTCCAAGTGCAGTTTTTGCTAGTGCAGGAGATGAAATAGTAACACTTGGCGCAGACTTAAGTGAAGAGCAAAAAAGTGAAATGCTTCGCGAGATGAAGGCTGATGACAAGGCAAAGATAATTGAAGTCACTAACAAGGAAGAGTACAAGTACTTAGGCGATGTCCTTTCCTCAAAGGAAATTGGAAACAAGGCAATATCTTCTGCCATAGTAAGATACAAAAAGACAGGCAGTGGAATAAATATTGAGCTTTCAGACAACATTCGTGTTGTAAGTGAAGATGCCTTTTTAAATGCCCTAAACACTGTAGGAATAGAAGACGCCGACATTTATGTAACAGCACCAGGAAAGGTAAGCGGCACAGCTGCCCTAACAGGAATTTTAAAAACTTATGAAGAAAACACTGGCAAAAAACTTCCAGAAAATTTGAAAAAAGTTGCCAACGAAGAATTAGTTGTGCAGACAAAACTTTCTGAAGAACTCGGCGACGAAAAAACTAACGACATAATTTACGAAATCAAAGATGCCATGGCAAATAATATGCCAAAGAACGAAGAGGAAGTTAGATTTATAATAAATACTGTGACAAATAATTACAATATAAATTTAACAGAAAGCCAAGAAGACAAGCTTGTTAGCCTCTTTAACAACATGAAAGATGCTGATGTAGATTGGAATAGAGTGGCAGACACAGCAGTAAAATATAAGGACCAGGCATCAAAATTTTTAAACTCACCTGAAGGGGAAAAGGCAGTAGAGAATACAAAGAGCTTCTTGGAAAAGTTAATAGACTTTATAGTTGGCTTGTTTAAATAAGAATTAAGAATAGAGATTCACCTTAGGGTGAATCTTTTTTATTGAAGAAAAACTTGAAATGAAATAGGTCCAGTGGATTTTAACTAAGCTTGTAGGCCATAATAATTTGTTTTCTAATCTTGTCTTGCTTTTTATTGGGCTAATAACTTAAGATAAAGACATACAGGTTATTAGATGTTTTTACTAATTAAAGGAGATACAGGATGTTAAAAATTTTTACGAGACTTAAAGATGACAAGAGAGAGAAATACGATACGAGATTCTTAAATGAAAAGCGAGCAAGAGAGGTTCATGATTATCACAATGGCTTCCCTATGTATGAAGAAACTCCCTTTGTGGAATTAAAAAATCTTGCAGAAAAAACTGGTGTAAAAAATATTTTAGTTAAAGATGAATCTTATAGGTTTGGATTAAATGCATTTAAAGTTCTTGGTGGAAGTTTCGCAATAGGAAAGGTAATTGCAGAAAAGTTAAATATGGATATTAAGGATTTAATTTTTGAAAAGCTTACATCACAAGAGGTAAAAGATAAATTAGGCGATGTAACTTTTATAACGGCTACTGACGGTAACCACGGTCGTGGAGTTGCATGGGCTGCAAATAAATTAAATCAAAAATCAATTGTATATATGCCAAAGGGCTCAGCCGAAGAAAGAGTTAAGAATATTGAAAAAGAAGGCGCTACAGTAAAAGTTTTAGACTTAAATTACGACGAATGTGTTAGACAAGCTAATCAACTGGCAGAAGAAAAAGGCTATATCATGGTTCAGGATACAGCTTGGGATGGTTATGAAGATATTCCAAAATGGATCATGCAAGGTTACATGACTCTTGCTTGGGAAATGTACGAAAGTTTGCAAGAGAAGAATATAAAACCAACTCATGTATTTTTACAAGCAGGCGTTGGGTCTTTTGCCGCTGCAACAACAGGATTCTTTACAAATATGTATAAGGATGGCAAGCCAATTATTACAATAGTTGAACCAGATACAGTGGCTTGTATTTATGAGTCAGCAAAAGCAAATGAAAGAGTTTTAGTTGGTGGAGACCATAAGACAATAATGGCTGGTCTTGCTTGTGGCGAACCAAATACTTTTGGGCTAAAAGTTCTTTTAGATAATTGTGAACATTTTATAAGCGCATCAGACGAATTTGCTGCCTTTGGCATGAGAGTTCTAGGAAACCCTTATAAGGATGATAAAAAAATTATTTCTGGAGAAAGTGGAGCAGCTCCTTTTGGCGCAATTTTAAAAATACTAACTGACGATAGATATGAAGATGAAAGAAAGAAATTAAACATTAATGAAGATTCAAATTTAATATTTGTTTCAACAGAAGGCGATACAGATGCTAAAAATTATTTAGACATTGTATGGGATGGAAAATATGAAAGTACAGGAGGCAGAAAATGAGCAAGGTAAATGCAGTAGAACTAACACAAAAGTTAGTAAGAAGACAAAGTTATTCAGGTAATGAAAAGGGTGTTTCAGAAGAACTTACAAAATTCTTTAAAGAAAATGGTTTTGATGATATTCATGTTGACAAGTATGGAAACACAATTGGTCATATTAAGGGATCTAAACCGGGACCAAAAATTGTATTCGACGGACACATGGACACAGTTCCAGTAACTGACGAAAGCGAGTGGCAATATCCACCTTTTGAAGCAGAAATCCACGACGGAAAGATTTATGGAAGAGGAACTAGTGACATGAAGGGTGCGCTGGCATCAATGGCAGTTGCAGCAAGCAATTTCAAAGAAAAGACAGGCGGAGATTTTGCTGGAGAAATTTTTGTTGCAGGAATTGTACACGAAGAATGTTTCGAAGGTGTTGCTGCAAGAGAAGTGAGTGCCTATGCAAAACCTGACTATGTAATCATTGGTGAAGCTTCAAACTGCAATGTTAAGATTGGACAAAGGGGAAGAGCTGAAATCAAAATTGAAGTTCTAGGAAAGCCAGCTCACTCAGCAAATCCTGAAAAGGGAATCAACGCAGTTTATAAGATGTGTAAGGTAATTGAAGCAATAAAAACTTTAAAACCAACTCATCACGATAGACTTGGCGATGGAATTTTAGAACTTGTTGACATTAAATCAAGTCCATTCCCAGGAGCATCAGTTGTGCCAGAAAAATGCGTGGCAACATATGACAGAAGACTTTTGGTTAATGAAACTAAAGAGTCAGTTTTAGCTCCAATAAATGAACTTTTAGAAAAATTAATGAAAGAAGACAGTGAACTTAAGGTTAGAGCTTACCATACAAAGGCAGACGAAAAATGTTTCACTAATGAAATTATTGAGGGAGAGAGATTTTTCCCAGGATGGATCTTTGATGAAGACGAAGATTGGGTTGAAAAAGTTGTTGCAAAACTAAAGGACAAGGGACAAACTCCAGAAATAACTCAATATAATTTCTGTACAAATGGTAGTCACTATGCAGGAGAAGCAAAGATAAAGACACTTGGCATTGGACCATCAAGAGAAAACTTGGCACACACTGTAAACGAGTATATAGAAATTTCTGAACTTGAAAAAGTTGTAGATTCATACGAAGCTGTAATGGAAGCCTTGCTAGTTTGAAAATAAAGATTTATAGATTTGCGAAATAAAATTAAAAACAAGAAAAAAAGATTCACCTCATAGAAGATGAATCTTTTTCATGATTACATAAAGAATAATACTTGAATTAACGGGTCTTATAAATATTTGAAATAAGCCTTAAAGAAATCCCAGATATTATCTAGTTGTAGGGTTCTTATTGTATTTTTAAAGTTTATTTTTAAATACTATATACTTAAAAAGTTTTCTAAAATAACTTTTCCATCTATATATTTTTCATTATATTTTTCTGGATGAAATTGTAAAGAATAAATTTCTTTCTCCTTGTGTTTCATAGCTTGTATTTTACACATTTTGGATGATGTTAGCAGTTCAAATTCCTTTGGAATACTTTTAACTTCATCTCTATGAAGTTCGTATGCTGTAATTATTTTTTCAAGTCTTTTAAATAATTTGTCTTTTTTAATAATGTCTAAAGTTATAAAACCTTCTTCTCTTATATCTTTTTCGCCAGGTTCTACTTCTATCATTTTTCCGAAAGAAGCACCATATGCTATGGCAATTAGTTGATGACCTGCACATACTCCTAGTGTAGGGATGGTAGTTTCTCTAATTAACTCTAATTCTTTTTGATAATCTCTAGTTATTTCCTCAATGTCCCAGTCAAAAGTAACTCTTCCAGTTAAATAAATAAAATCTGGGCTTATCTTTTTAATAATCTCACTATTTATTTCTTTATGATGTAAAACAAAAAAATTAAAATTCCCGATATTTAATATAGCCTCTTTAATAGTTGGTATCCAACCATAATCTTCAGCATCCTTTTCATTATTAATAATTAAAATTTTCTTCATATTTAAGTTCTCCTTATTCACCATTCTGTTTCCAGTAATCATTGCTTATATCAAATATTTCTTTACTCTTTAATAATATCACGATTAAATTTATAACCATAATTAAAGCTAAGAAGAAATCTGTTACATCCCATATAGAGTCTAAGACTGTAATTCCACCTATAAACGCTGCAATTAAATAAAATATTTTAAAAAATTTTGCATTATTTGAGGATATTATAGTTGAAAGTTGAGACTCTCCTATGTATCCAAATCCTATCACAGTTGTATACGCAAATAAAATAGTTGCTATACTTACTGCATAACCAAATATTTTTGATGTTTGAGCAAAAGCCTGAGTTACCATTATAGAAGAATTTCCATCTGGGCTAAATATACCGCTTGTTAGAACTGCTAAACCAGTTGCTGTACATATAATTGTAACCAAAAATATTTCTGTAACTCCATAAATTGCTTGTTCAACTGGGTTATTTACTTTTGCTGGAGCATGTGATACGGTAAATACCGCTTGTCCAGCACCTGATACAAAAAATCCCCTAGCTATACCATATTGCATGGCTTTCATTATACCATAGCCCAGTGCACCTCCTGTTATGGCAACCTTGCTTACTGAACCTTTAAACATTGAAATAATAACAGGAATTATATTATTATAATTAGAAACAATAACAATTATTGAGGCTATTAAATAAAAGATAGACATAAATGGAACTAATTTTTCGGCAACTTCACCTATTCTTCTTATACCTCCAACTACTACAATACCAGCTATAATCATATTCAATACCGTTACAATTATTTTATAATTTCTAGCAATTGGTATCATATTAATAACATTTTCTATAATCACATTTGATTGAATTGCTGTACTTAATAGACATACTATTACCATTAAAAATACTAATATTTCTCCAATAAATGGAATATTTAATCCATTTTTTACATATAATCCTGGACCTCCTACATAAGTACCGTCTTCTGCTTTTCTTCTGTACTTAATAATAATTATTATCTCAGAATATTTTATTATCATTCCTATGAAGGCGGCTATCCACATCCAAATAATAGCACCTGGGCCTCCATAAATTAATGCTGATGCGACACCTACAATACTGCCCATTCCTATAACAGAAGCCAAAGAAGTAAACATAGACTGAGCAGAGCTTAAAACTCCATCACCATCATTTTCTCCTTTTTTTGATATACTCCCTATTGTTTTTGACATTATTAGTTTAAATTTCCTTATATGAACACCTTTTGTTCCAATTGTTAAATATATGCCGATTACTCCTAAAAATATTAATGCAGCTGGTCCCCATAAAAAACTGTTAGCCAGTTTTATAAGATTTAAAATAACTGATTTCATAATGCCTCCTATTAAAATCAAAACTTATAATAAAACTCTATTTTAAAAACAAGGCTTTCATACTAAATTTAAGATGAAAGTCATATGATATTATTTATTTATTCTAAATTAAAATTTAATTAAATGTATTTATATTTAATTAAAATTTACATCGATTTCACCTGGTCGTAATTGATCATCTGGACCTTTGTAAATGCCATATTTTTTTGCACATAGTCCTAATAGGATAAAGCCTACTATGAAGCAAGCAATACCACTAATCAATGAATATCCATTAACAATTAGTGAAGGAAGTGTAGCGATAAGACCAATCTCAATAAAAGACATAAACACATAAGCCATTCCATAATCTTCTAGTGTTTTACTTTGATATTTAGGATCGACTATTCTTAATAAAGTTACTCCTATTGCAACTACACCTGTTGACCAACCAAATATAAATATTCCCTTTTCAAACCAATATTTTTGATATAGCTTTCTAGAAACAAGCAAAAGATAAGAAACACAAAAAACAGCACCGATTAATGTTAGTATTAGTATTGGCATTGCATATTTTATTACAACTGAAATTTTTATTGTTGCTATACCAAATGATACTAAATAGTCTGTAGCAAAACTACCAACATGACTTATAATTCTTCTGTCAACATATTTTGAAAAATTTATTTTCTTTAAAATAAATTGTACAAGCACACCATATAGCATTGAAACAGAGAACATCGGAATACTTAATTTAGGGAACAAACCTTGTAAATAATTAGTTGTAAAATATCCACCACAAGTGGCTATTAAAACAAGCATGAAATGCCAAGTTAATGTATCAAGTGACATGTTATTAACTGTTTCTATACCCAAAACATCTTGTTCTTCAGAAGGATTCATACCTGTTCTCATTCCTACAGGTAGTTCTTGCATTGTTTTAATAAATCTAGTCCATTTTTTTCTGGTTGCGATATTAATTAAAACAATTCCTCCTAACACTCCAAAAACCAAACCTATTGTTGCAAAAGTCTGTGCAATTGGTAAAGCTTCATCCCAACCGATTAATTCTTCGAATGCTCCTCCAAAAGCTGCCGCTGCTCCATGACCACCAATAAATCCGCCAGGCATTAATACTGAAAAAGCTTCAGAAACATTAGGATAAAATACTTTCAGTATTAATCCTCCTATAACTAATGCTGCTCCGTATTGAAGAAAATAAACTGAAGAGTTTACAAAAAATGTATCACCTACATCATCCATAGTTTGTTTAAATGATCCACCGCCTTCATTGCCTATGAAGAGCGAAGCGAATAAGAAAACAACTAACATGTAAGGATAAGATCCTACAGAATCAGAGAAAGGAATAATATTTAAGAACTGTTTTCCAAAAAATAGTCCCATAAATCCCGCTAACAATGAACTTGGTAATAAAAATTTTTGTACTATTTTTAATTTTGCTCTCATTAGCTGAGCTATAAAAAGTAAAATAGACATTAACGCAAAATCCATTAAAAAATCATAAGGAGTCATATATAACACCCACCTTTCATTTTATCTCATTGTTTATTATTTTTATAAGATCCTTCATCTTAATATTTAAATTATTCTCCAGATTATTAAGTATTTCTTTTTGTCCGTCTTCTTTTAAAATTGATTTAGTTCTTTTAATAAACTTATTTTTTATCCAATTTATATCTACATTATCTGTGCTTTCACCGCTTGCTTGATAGATATCAGAAGTATATACTTTGTCATCCTTTGTAATAATTTGAACTTTCGCTAATCTTTTTTCAGGGAAAGCTGAATCAAGCTCTTCATCCACTTCAAATTTTAATATGCCCATAATTTTTAAGACATCCTTATCATCTAAAGCTCCTTCAATGACTTGTTCAATCCCAACATCCCCGTGAACTATTGCAGATGCGACTGGCCAAGCAATATTATATTGTGCCTCATCCGTTGTTTTTGGTTTTATTTTGCTTAGTTGCGCAGCTGAATCAAATGTAAAAATTTTAACTTCTTTAAAATCATTAAAATTTAAATTATTATCTTTTATTAAATCTATACTTGCTTCTATCGGTTGATGTGCCCATCGACAACATGTATATGGTTTAAAATAGAGGTCAACCATCATATATAGTTTGTTTAAATTATTTACATGCTCCTCGTATTCTGGTAACTCTAATAGATATCCACCACCTTGTGAACCTTCTAAAGTTTCTAAAACTGCTTGCATACCAACTAAAGCACCAAAAGGTACTCCGTCTTTATTCATAGATGGGTTTTGCACTGATCTCATTACAGGTGTTAAAGGTGCATGAAAATCAGCAATTGATAAAGCGTTGTTAGTCTTTTCTTTATCAAGATTTAATATCTTACAAATTCCAGCAGCTGTACCAAATGCTCCATATGTTCCTGTACTGTGTAAATAATCATAGTGATCTTGTAAAGCAAGTCCTTCTCTAATAGAAAGTTCATAACAAACAACTAAAGTTTCAAGAAATTCTTTATATGTTATATTTTCTTGAATTGCTGAAGAAATTACTCCTGCTATAAAAGATGTTCCTGGATGACCTTTTACTAAATTAAATCCGTCATCAATGTCAAAAGAATTTGAAGCATGGGAGTATGCAACAACTGCACCTGGAAGATTTAAACTTTCTTCTTTTCCTATAAGCTCAATATCTCCTTCTTTATAATATTTTTTCGCAAAATTCACACCTATTTTATATTGATTACCTTTACTGCCTAAAATCAAGGCATTTATTAAATCAATTCCGCAAATAATCGCTTGCTTTTTTATTTTTTCAGGTAGATTTTCCCATTTTGTGTTAAAAATAAAGTCTTCAACTTTATAATTCTTTTTAAAATCAAAATTCATAATCAAACTCCATTTTAAAAATAAGGCTTTCATACTAAATTTAAGATGAAAGCCTTATGATATTACTTATTAGATGTTATAAACTCCATTATTTAGGTAATCTAAAAGATCTTCTTTACTCATGTCTTTTATTCCGAGATACTCTAAATTATATTTGCTTTCTTCAAAAAAGTTTTTATTATGCATTGCTCCTGACAAAACTATCATGGAATCTATAATTGGTGTCTTTACTCCGTATTGGACTCCTAAATCGTGGTATATTTTACATCCAATAGGAACATCTTCTGTCATATATCTGTGGTGAATACTGTTTGGACCTGTATTGCCTTCGGTTGAAGGTTGATCTAATGGAAATACAACATTATCATTTCCATTTTCATCTAGACCCATATATTCTTGTGTCAATACACTTCTTCTTGAGAAAAACATGTCTTTTTTATACTTAGGAATACCAACGCCAATTTTTTCAGCTAATTGTATTTCTTCGTTATAGAATTTATATTGAACTTCACAAATTGATGGGCATAATCCATGGCTGTACATTGAATATGTTGTTTTATCGTGACCACAGAAAATTACTCCCCAGTTTTCCATTGTTGAAACCCCAAGAACTGTTGCAGGAACGTGAATTACAGGATTAACATTTGCAAAATCTATATCTAAAATAGTTTCACCCTTTTGTGGTCCATCGCCTTGATATACTGCATCCATAGCTGGTAGATATTTTCCTGCTTCAAGAAAAGCCTCTGTATCTGACATAGGTAAAGCAGCTCCTCTAAGTGTAATAGCACGGTATTTAACACCAACGTGTGGGAATTGGAATCCATTAACTGATTCAATTCTTGTTCCATAAGGAGCACTTGACCATCCACCAATAATAACTTTCTTATCAGACTTCATGTCTCTCATCATTTTTCTTAATAATAGACAACCAAAGTTATCAGCAAAAATCATAATAACTTGTCCATCTTCAAGATGAGGAATTAGTTCTTTAAAAATAGGTTCATGTCCCCATGATCCGCAAGCTACAACTATTATTCCTGCTCCCTTAACTGCTTCAGCAATATTGTCTGTGTATAAATCAAGGTGAGCTCTACCAGATCTTTCAAAACCATCTCTATTTCTTTGAATACCATCAAGTAAAATTCCTGTTTTCTTAAGACCTTTTAATGATTTTTTGGCAAAGTCTGGTAAATCAAATAATCTTACTTCTGCTCCGCCTAGTTTGCTGTCTGCAGCAATTGTTTTTCCAACTGCACCTCCTCCTAGAACTGCAATAGGTTTTGTTTTTAAATAACTCATGTCTTTCATAGTGTTTTCCCCTTTCATTTTTTATCTATGTAACTCACTATCTTTTTACAAACTAATAATAACATGATATAATTAATTAATCTAATTCATAGTTTTGATTAAAGTGTTCATTTTTTTTGATAGGTGGTTTTAAAATGGAAATAAGAAATATTGAAAGTTTTTTGAGTATTGTTCAGCATAAAACTTTTACAAAAGCTGCTGAAGAATTAGGATATGCTCAATCAACAATAACAATGCAAATACATCAGTTGGAAGAGGAATTAAATGCTAAATTGTTTGATAGAATTGGTCGTTCTGTATATTTAACTGATTTTGGTGAAAATTTCCTTGTTTTAGCAAGAGAGATGTATAATTTATCATTAGAAATGAAATATCTAAATAGTGAACCTACTATGATTCATGGTACTTTAAGAATTGGAACAATAGAATCCTTTCTTCTTTCTAATATGAATGAAGTTTTGATAAAGTTTTCTGAAAACTATCCAAATATAATATTAGATATTAGAACAGGGAGTACTATGGAGCTATATGATGAATTATCTAAGAATAATTTTGACATTGTATTTGGAATAGAAAATGAGATTTCTCAAAATAAATTCGAAAAAATAAAATTTAAAACAATAGAAATGTCATTTATGACAAGATATTCTAAAAATTTAAAAAAAATGACTTTAAGAGAAATGGAAGACAAACTTTTTGTTTTGACAGAGAATGAAAGTTATTATAATCAAAAACTGATGCAAATATTTAATGAAAAAAATTTAAAAATAAAAAAATTTATTCATATTCAAAACATTAGTGCGATTTTGAATATAATAAAAGAAAACGATGTTGTCGCGTTCTTGCCAACTTATGTTGCTACTAGATATATTAAAAATAAAGAAATTTCCATAATAGATGCAGATTTAGAACAACTAACTGTTAAAGTTAATGGATATGTAAATAAAGAAAAGTGGAAAACCCCTTATCTAATTTATTTTATAAAATTAATTGAAAAGATTTTTTAGAAATAGTAAAAATTATTTTTTGAAAATTATTTGATTTAAACATTTTTAAACTCACCTGAAGGGGAAAAGGCTGTTGAAAATACAAAAAACTTTTTAGAAAAACTTATCGACTTTATAGTTTCACTATTTAAATAATTTAAGAGAAAAAGATTCACCAAGATGATATTAAGGTGAATCTTTTTTTTATTGCGGAATTTATTGAACAAAATTATAAAAAAATATTTAAATCTAAATCGTTGGAAAGTATTTTCAACAAATTTTTTCCGACAACACTGTTGCCAGATTTATCAAGTCTTGGAGAATAGACACAAATGCCACATTTTCCAGGTACGACACCTAGTATTGCACCGCTCACACCACTCTTTGATGGTATTCCCACTTCTAATAAAAAACTTCCACTTTCTTCATACATTCCACAAGATGCCATTTGTGCAAGAACTATTTTTACGGAGTCTTTTGAAATTATCTCAGCATTATTTGCCAAATCTTTGCCACCATTGGCTAGTAGAGCACCTATATGTGGCAATTTCACCTTCATTTGCATAGACTAAACTTTTTTCAATTGAATTTTCAATTATTTTTATTGTTTTCTCTTTATCAGTAAACATTTATGCCTCCATTGAAAAATAAAATTATAGTTAAAAATAACGGCTCAAAAATTTGTTAAGAGCCGTTAAATTTCATTTAATATAGTAAATAATTTTTATCTAAAATTATTAGCCAAGCCGTTTAAATAATAAAGAGCTGCCCAATTTGCAACATGGGCTGCAGTTTGAAGTGAAAGCGTATCAGGATAAATTTCTACAAAATCAAAGCCTTTTGCTCCAGCTACTCCTGCTGCATGAACCATCATATTAAGTTGGTAGCTTGTCAAACCTCCCATATCTTGAGGACCTTGTGGCATAGATGCTGCGTCTAAAGAATCAGAACATATTGTTACATAAACAAATTCAGTGTCTTTGAAAGCAATGTCTATTGCTTTTTCAATTGACTTTTTCCATCCATTTTCATGAACTTCATTGGCTAAGATAACTGTTGCACCATGAGTTTTTGCATTTTGGAACTCTTCTCTGTGATTTCTAGGTCCTCTAATACCAATATGAACGATTTTAGTAGGGTCCATGTTTTCATCTTCGTAAAGTCTATAAAATGGTGAACATCTAGAATACAAGTCGTCACCATAAGCTTCATAGTTATCTAAATGAGCGTCAAAGTGTAGTACTCCTACTTTTTTCGGATATCTTTTTGCTATTTCGCTAATTATTGGATAAGCTATACCGTGATCTCCACCAAAAGTAATTGGCATAACCTTTTTATCTAATAACTTAGAAACTTTTTCTCTTATTGCATCAAATGTAAAATCATAATGTCCGTTATGAACTGGAGTATCACCGAAGTCTGCAACTTTTAAGTAATCGAAACAGTCTTGGTCATAATCAGGAAGATAACCAGTATATCTTATAGATGCACTTCTTATTGCTTTTGGACCTTCTGTAGTAGGGGAGTAACCGCCTATTGTGCATCCGCCTTCCCAAGGAACACCAATAACTGCTGCATCTAAGCCATCTAAATCTTCGTCATTTTCAATAACTGATAAATTCAGCCATGAAGGTACTCCACTGTAGATTGTATTAGGTAAAAAACTTGGATCATAGATTGTAGGTTTACTTTCTCTCATCATTAACAACTCCTTTAGTAAATTAAATTATTTTATTTAATCTTATTATAAAATATAAAATCAAGCATGTCAACGATAATATAACTATAAAAACTACAATGTAGTTTTTATTATTGTTGAATGTTTTTTATAAAATTTATAATTTCTTGTGCGATATCATCTGAATTTTCTTTAATTGTTTTTGTAGGAGCAGTTGCACTTATTGTAGCAACTAATTTTTCAGATTTTATTATAGGAACGGCTACAGAGCTTATTCCTATTGCTACTTCATCAATTTCAGTTGAGTAGCCCTTTTTATCTATGTTTTCTAATTCTTCTATCATTTTAGATTTTGTAGTAATAGTATTCTCGCTTACCTTTTTTTCAGGAATATTGTTTAAATAGTTTTGCAAAAAATCTTCATCTGAATATTTAAGAATTAATTTACCAGAAGATGTTGCATTTAAAGGCAATTCTTTAGAGTCCTTGATGTACAAAAAATATCTTGATTCATCGGGTTCCTCAGATAATATTTTTACAATATTATTTTCTAAAATTTTATGGAATCTTGTATTCACATTATATTTATTAGCTATTTCCTTTAGAAATGTCTCTAAGTTATTAATAAAAATATCATCATTTCTATTCTTTAAAAGTTTAGACTTTGGTAAAAATATATAACCAAGTTTATAAACATTTTTTTCTTGATCATGCTCTAAATAGGAAAAATAAACTAATGTATTTACTATTCCTCTTGTTGTATTTATATTCAAGTTTAGCATTTTACTTATATCGTTTAATTTTAATTCTTCGTTGTCCTCGTTAAAACAATCAATTATTTCAAATGCTCTTTGTATGGATTGTATTAATTTCATGTAATTCACTACTCCCTATAAAAACTATTATAACACAATACTATTAAATGGTATTTATCAATAACAGTCATAAAATTTTTAATTATTAATTGTTTTAGTAAAATTTTTAGGAAAGTTTTTATATTAATTTGATAAATTGATAAAATTTATGTTGACAAGGTTTGCATGACTAATTATAATTATATTATAGTCTTAACAACGGCATAGCCGTGAAAAGAAAGGAGAATTTTATGGAAACTCAAAAAAGAAAGTACACTTTAGCTGAAAAATTAAAAGCTATTGGACCAGGGGCTATGGTTACTGCATCCTTTATTGGACCAGGTACTGTTACAACCGCTACTAGGGCTGGAGCTGAATTTGGATATGCTCTATTGTGGACGGTAATATTTTCTATCATAGCGACAATAATCCTACAAGAGATGTCAGCTAGAATTGGTATTATAACTAAGGGTGGCTTAGGTGAAGCAATCTTAGAAGAATTTAAAGACAGACCTTTTTTACAAAAATTTTCTGCTTACTTTGTTGGAGGATCAATAGCATTTGGATGTGCGGCATACATATCAGGAGATTTAACAGGTACATCATTAGGTATAGCTACTCTAATAAATGTTCCTATTAGAATTATAGTTCCTGTTATTGGTGTTATAGTTTTAACATTGATTTTAAAGGGAAATATAAAATTGTTGGAAAAGATTTTAACTGTTTTAGTTGCGATAATGGCGATAGTATTTGTTACAACCATGTTTGTTTCTAAACCAAACTGGGGAGAAGTTTTCTCAGGTGTCGCACCTACAATACCTGCAAAATCAATAATTTTAATTATATCAATGATTGGTACTACCATAGTTCCTTATAACTTCTTCATTCATACAGGAACAGCAGCAGAAAATTGGGATTCACCAGACCAACTAATTTTATCAAAGTGGGATACAATTGTTTCTATAAGTATAGGTGGTTTAATCACAGCTGCAATAGTTGTCACTTCCGGAACTCTTATGAGAGGTCATGTAATACAAAGTGCTGCAGATTTATCAATACAGCTAGAACCACTATTAGGATCTTGGGCTAAGATGTTTATGAGTATAGGCCTATTCTCAGCTGGATTATCTTCAGCTATAGCTTCTCCTCTAGGTGCTTCTTACACATTGGCAGGTCTACTTGGTTGGGAGTATGATAATTCAGATAAAAGATTTAAATACGCTAACCTAATAATAGCAATTATTGGTATTGTTGTAGGATCAATAGGATTTAATCCAATGCAAATATTATTAATTGCACAAGCTCTAAATGGACTTATCTTACCTATAGCAGCAATTTATGTTGTAATTATTGCATCAAGTGTTAAACAATTAAAAGAATACAGAAATGGCAAAGTTCTTATTTTACTTGGATCTTTAGTTTGTCTAATAACAATATTCTTAGGTGGATATTCTGTAGTCTCAGCATTAAAAGGCTTAATTTAAAAAAAATAAAGATCTTGTTGAAAATTTTTCAGCAAGATCTTTTTTATTGCAAGGAATTAAATATTTGGGAAATAAAAAAATCCGGCGAACCGGATTTAGTTATTTTTTCGTGCTAACAATATTTTTATTGGCTAATAAAATTTTTGCCTAATAAAATTTTTATCTGCTAATAAAATTTCACCCTTCAAATAAAAATTTTAGAACTTATTGTAGTGGACTTTTGATGAGATATCAAATTCTTCGTGGTCCTTTGTGCCTGATTTTTTGTAGCCAATTGGGATCAAACATTGTGCTCTATATGGTTTTTTTACGCCAAAGTTTTCTTGGAAGTATTCTTCATAAGAAATCTTTCCTGCAGTCTTTCCTTCTTTTACATTGATCCATGAAGATGAAAGTCCTTCTTCTTCAAGGAGAAGTTGTAGGTAGGCTGCTGTAAGTGATGCTTCTTCCACCCAAGTCTTGCAGATGTCTGTGTTTGCAATTACTATTACAATCACTGGTGCGTCCTTTAGGTAGAGGGTTGCAAAGGAGTCCATATTGGATAGTTCTTCGATTTTTTCTTTGTCGTCTACAATTATAAATTCAACGGGGTGAGAGTTGCCATTTGATGGTCCCATTGATGCGTACATCAAAAGTTCTTCCAATTTTTCTCTGTCAACTTCTTTATCTTTATATTTTCTAACTGTTCTTCTTTTTAAAATTATTTCTTTTAACAAAATATCACCTCACCTACATTCTACCACATATTCTAATTAAAGTAAGCTGTGCAAATATATTCATAATATTTTTAAATTTTATAGGAATCCTTGTAATTTAAAGGGATAAGACCGATTTTTGGGGGACAAAATTTCTTTGAAAATATTTTCATAAAGGCTTGACAAAAATATTTTACTACAGTACAATATAGGAGAAGTGAAAACTTCATCATCTTTTTTCTTCCCTTAGAGAACAGTTATCTTTTTACATAATCTGTTCTCTTTTATTTTGCCTAATTTTTTGTACATAATTTTTTTGTAATTTCCAGGAATTTTTACATAGAAATTTTTTGCAATCCTCAAATATTTTTGCAATAAATATTTTTGCAATTCCCACAAATTTTTTAAAATTATTTCAAAAGATGTCACTTTTATTACAGGGACAAAATTTTTAAATCTTTATAAAGACACTAGATAAAGTATAAAAACCGTATATGTTTCATTAATGTTACAAGATAGGCTCTTTGTAACAAAAACTTAAAATAGAAATTGTTTCAAAAGATAATTATTAAGTTATAATAATAATGAAGGTGATAAAAATGAAGATTTTGAAAAAGACTTCATTGATCATTATCTCCACGGCATTGATTTTAACAAGCACTGTATTTGCAAAATCCTTTAGAGACACAAGAGGGCACTGGGCAGAATCATCTATTGACTTTATTACAGACAAGGGAATAATGTCTGGCTATGATGACAACACATTTAAACCCAACGAAAACATGACGAGAGTTGAGTTTTATGCCACAGTAAATAGTTTAATTGGCTTCGACAAAACTTACACTGTCACTTTTTCTGATGTAAACACTTCTGACTGGTATTATAGCGATGTAGCTAAGGGCATAAAGGCAGGATACATCACACCAACTACGGGAAAGTTAAATCCAGAGAGAGATATTACAAGGGAAGAGGTTGCAGAAATCCTTGGTTATGTTTATTCATTACCTACTAAGGCAAGTGCAACTAATGAATTTGGCGACAAGAATAAGATTAGTGAATCGGCAAGGGGTTATGTAGGCGCCCTAGTCGATGCAGGAATACTACGAGGATACTCTGATGGAAACTTCTATCCAACAAGATCAATTAGGAGATCAGAAGCTGCTACGCTTTTCAGGTCGATGATTTCTAATTACAACTATCCACAAAAAAAGGCTCTAAATAATAGTAAAATTAAATTTGGAAGCAGAAATCTCTACGAATAAGACAGGTGACTGTCTTATTTTTTTGCTCAAATTTACTTTTTGATTTATCCAGAAATTTTTGCAATGTTTATTATTTCCACAAGCTTATAAAATTTTCAAAAAAAGAGACCTGGTCATGCCAAGTCTCAAAATTTTAAATTTATAAATTTCTAAAATAGTCTAGTAATATTTCTGATATTTCCTTGTCGTAATTTTTTATTACTCTAAGATTTTTATACATATCAAAGCCGCCCGCTCCCGTTGCCCTGTAATTATTCATGACTATGGAAAACTTGTCGCTGTCTTTTACTTCTTTTCCCTTAAAGTAAATCCTGCCAATTCTTTTGCCAATTTCTTTTTTTAAATCCAAATCAAAGTCTATGCCATAAAAGAAATCGAAGTTGTAGTGTTCTTCCTTGGGCTCAAGGAATTTTTTTGCGATTTTATAATCTCCATCATAGACTATATAGGTGTAGTCCTCTTCAAGGGCATCTCTTAGGGTCTTGCCATCAATTTCAAGTACAAGAGCTGTGTTTGGGAACCTGTAAGTGTTTAAGACATCTCTTGTTGTTAGATCTTTTTTGAGGCCAGTTATGACATTGGCAAAGGATGTAATTGAGATGTCGGCACCAGTGTAGTCAAGCTGAATTTTATTTATTAGGTCTGCAAGGTCTGACCCTTTTACTGCCATTTTTATTTTGTCATCAGGGAGGTAGTCGCGAGAAAGCCTTGCTATAGGTTCATCTAAGTAGTCTTGCACCTTTTCTTCTACATACTTATATTTTTCTTCCAAGTAATTTTCTTGAAGGCTTGGTTCTATAAAGGATGCAGAAACTTTTCCCTCGCCAGTTTCTATTTCTATCATGGCAGCCTTCATCCCATTGGCGGGACTTTCCACAGCAAAGGTCTTATTGATCTCGCCAGACAATTCCATGTGTTGGTGACCTGCAAGGATCAAGTCGTAGTCAAGTTCACTTGCAATTTTTCCGCCCACATTTTCACTGGTGTCTGATAATTTTTCGCCAGTTTTTAAATCTATTTCGTAGCCGCCGTGATAAATCAAAATATTAAAATCGGTTTTTTCTTTTTTTAATTTTTCTAAAACTTCCTTGGCAGAAGTAAAGGCATCTCTTATTTCAAAGTTTTCTAAATTTTCTTTTCTCTCCCAAAGATTTACCCAGTCTGTGACAATGCCAGCTATGCCAATTTTATAGCCACCCATTTCTTTTACGGCATAGGGAGAAATTTCTATGCCAGAAGTCTTGTCAGTGACATTAGCACAAAGTAGTTTCCCCTTCATATTTTCCACATAGGATTTTAAATAATTGTAGCCGTAATTGAAGTCGTGATTGCCAAGGGTGTAGTAGTCAACATTTTGCATGAGGTCTGCAATAATATCTGAGCCTAAAAACTCCTTTACATAGTAGGCAAAGGATGAGCCTTGGAGGGTGTCGCCACCGTCAGTTAAGATAGTGAAATGGTCTTTTTTTATATTGTTTAAAAGAGAGAGATAGCCAGTGGCTTTTCTCTCTCTATCTAAATAGTCTGTGGGGAAAAAATACCCGTGTAAATCTGATGTGTGAATTACTTTTATTTTCATTTTTCACCTACTAGCCTTGCTCTAATTTTTGTTGAGAAAAATTCTATAAATAATACTAGAATTATAAGTCCCAAAAGGATTGCGCCAACTTCTTGCCACTTGTAGGAATTTATGGCAAACATAAGTGGAGAGCCAATGCCGCCTGCACCAACTAGTCCAAGGACTGCTGCGTCTCTAAGGTTTATGTCAAAGCGATAAATTGTTGTAGAGGCAAAGTTCGCCCAAAGCTGTGGAATTATTCCAAAGCGAATTTTTTGAAAAGTTGTGGCGCCTATTGAGGAGAAGGACTCCAAAATTGACTTATTTAAATTCATTATGTTGTCGGAAAATAATTTTGTCAGCATGCCTATTGATGTAAAGCTCATAGTCATAAGGCCCGCAAAGGGTCCAGGGCCTGTAACTCTTATAAACATAAGCCCATAGACTATGGAAGGTATTGTCCTTATTAGGATTATGAGAAGTCTCACCATATAAGCTATGGGAGCTGCCACAATATTTGATGAAGCCAAAAAGCTAAGAGGTATTGCAATTATTGAGCCTACCAGTGTACCCAGGAAGGCTATACACATTGTCTCAAGGAGAAGATAGGGCACGCCCTTTTTTGTCAAGTTAAAGAGCATATCTTTCTTGGGATTTAAAATTCCTTTTATTATATTTTTTGCAACAGTCATTCCCTCTTCAGTTGCCGATTCAAAATTTATTACTGTCGAAGACCAAATTATCATGAATAAAACTATGGCAACTATCATGAGGATGTAGCCGTGATTTTTTGGTTCTGATTTTAGTTTTTCTAATACTTTTTCTGACATATCAATTCAACTTTCTTCTAAAGTGCGCAGAGATATTTTCTATGACAAAGACTGTCACAAGTAGTGTCAATAATATCATGCCCACACGGTTGTAATCTCTCCAGTTAATGTTTTCGTTAATGAGTAGACCAAGTCCTCCTGCTCCTACATAACCAAGGATGGCAGCGTATCTGACGTTGCCTTCAAAGTTGTAAAGGGCTGTTGAAAGGTAGAAGGGCAAAATTTCTGGCACAATGGATTTGAAAAATGCCATTGTCCTTGTAAAGCCCATGGAGATCATGGCCTCAAAGGCTCCCATATTAACTGTTTCGATTTGCTCGTAAGTTAGCTTTCCTACATAGGAGAAGGAAAAAATAAAAATTGCAACAGTACCTGCAAAGGCACCAAGTCCAAAGACATAAGTGGCTATAAGTGCAGACACGAGAGTTGGAATTGTACGAAGAACTGAAAAAATTAATTTTACAATCCAATTGATTATTTTGCTCTTCACCATATTGTGGGATGCCAAAAAGGCAAAGGGAACAGATACGACTGCACCCAAGAAAGACCCCAAGAAAGACATCTTTATTGTGTCTAAAAGTGGTCCTACAACTGATGAGAAGTAGGAAAAGTTTGGCTTAAACATTGGCACAAGTATTGCTGAAAGTTTGTGAGAATTTTTTACCAAGGTGTTTAAAGAAAAGCCAGTGACTCTAACAGAAATTACTGTAAATAAAAGGAGGAGAATAATTACTGGTATAGTAAAGCCAGGGTATTCCACTACTTCCTTTCCAGATTCTGTTATATATTTTTTTGGTTTAAAAATTTTGTAGTAGAGGTTCATACTTCCTCCAATTTTAATTCTTCAAAGGAATCTCCGTAAATAGACTTTAAAACTTTATCGTCAACATTCTTGGCAAGCCCATAGTAAATTATTTCTCCATCGCGAACGCCAAGGACCTTTGTTGCATATTCAAGGGCAAGCTCAACATGGTGGATGTTTAAGAGAATGGTTATGCCGAGATTTTCGTTAATCTTTTTAAAATAGTCCATTACTTGCCTTGCCGTAACAGGGTCAAGGCTGGCAACAGGTTCGTCTGCCAAGATAATGCTTGGATTTTGCACAAGAGTCCTAGCTAGGGCCACTCTCTGCTGTTGTCCACCAGATAAGTTGTCTGCCCTTTCAAAGGCCTTGTCCAAGATGTCCACTTGTTCAAGAGCTTCAAGAGCCTTTAACTTGCACTCCCTTGGATAGATGCCAAGGATTGACTGGATAGGATTGAGGTCGGGAACAAAGGAAGACATGACATTTTTTATGACGGAGATTCTTTCAACTAAGTTAAAAGATTGGAAGATCATTCCAATATTTCGTCTAAACTTTCGCAGTTCCTTGCCTTTTAAACTCTTCACATCAACTCCATCTACAGTTAAAGTCCCAGAATTAATGTCGTGCATTTTATTTATAGTTCTAATGAGAGTGGACTTGCCGGCACCAGAGCGACCTATTATGGCAACGAACTCACCATCTTCTATGGTCAAATTAATATTTTTTAGGGCCTTAAATCCACCGGGATATACCTTATCCACATTCTTAAATTCAATCATAATACTCCTTATAAAAAAGAGCTTCTCTTGAAGCCCTTTCTTAATTTTAAAATTCTCTTAAAAGTTTTAACAACTTTTATTTATAAAAACACAATAAGCTTATTAGTTTTTAAGTTCTTTTAAAAGTTTTTGTGCTTCTCTTTCGCCATCATAATCAGAATCCTTTGCAACTTGATAACCTTCGTGGCTATAAATTGAAATTATTTCTTTACCTTCATCAGTATTTGCAATTTCGATGAAAGAATCAGAAAGAGCTTTTTTAAATTCATCTGTCATAATTTCAGAGTTTTTAGAAACAGAAATTGTGTCGTTAAAGATCTTATCAGTAACGCCAATTACATTAGTTTCGTCCCAAATAGATGCAGATTTTTTAAATTCATTTTGCCATTTTTCAGCATTGTCCATTCTAACATCGGCAAAGCCAACCATAACATCAACTTGACCAGAAGCAAGTCTTGCCATAGAAGATGGATAAGAATCAGCTTGAACGATAGAAGGAAGATCAGTTAGACCCTTTTCGTAATTTTTTTGCAACCAAAGATATGGATAGATATAGCCAGCAGAAGAAGATGAACCCATTACAGACCATTTAGCACTTGCAAGATCTTCCCAAGTTAATTCTTCGCCATTATTTACCTTTGCAGCAAGTTCCTTACCCTTTTCAGAAGGACCAGCAATTACAAGAGCTCTGTAGAAGTTTACTTGATCTTCAGATTTTTCAGTTGGTTTTTTGTCGTTCCAATCCTTAGGATTTTCAGAGTCAACAGAAAGTCCCTTTCTAGTTGCAGTAAGAAGAACTTCAGCACCATCGTCGTAGATAGCATAAGTTCCGCCAGGGATAAATCCAACATCAACGCTACCTGCACTTAGAGCTTCGCCAGTAGCTTCGTAGTTTGTACCAACAGTGATGTCAATGTTTTTAACATCGTAACCTTTTTCAGCAAGCTTAGCCTTTAAGATGTCCTTTAAAGGTTCAGTTTGTGTAACAATTTCTTCAGGTTCCCTTGATGGAACAAATTGGATCTTTAAATCTTCTATTACATTTGCTTCTCCCTCAGCCTTTGCCTCTTCCTTTTTGTTACCGCCACAAGCAGTAAGAGTCATTAGCATTGCAAGGAGTAATACTAACCATGTTTTTCTCATACAATACCTCCATAAATAAAATTGGGTTTCCCCAAATAAGAATGTCTTATCAAATTAATTATACCAAAAAAAGGAAAATAAATATCAAAGGGCTGCAAAAAAGTAAAAAATTTAAGAAAATTTTCTTAATTTATTAAATTGTGACAATTTGATATAATTTTTTTAAGGAGTGAAGAAATGAGCATAATTGTTAAAATAGATGAAGCAAGATTTCCCAACCTAGGAAGGGGAAGCTTTGAAGGTAAAAAATATGAATTTAAGGGCGGCATCCTTGGTCAGACTGTGGAAATAAAAGCAAGAGGCAGAAGATCCAAAAAGGCAAAACTATTAAATGTAATCGAAAGATCAAGTCTTGAAAAAGGGTCTCCTTGTCCTCACTTTGAAAAATGTGGCGGCTGTAGCTACCAAACCCTAACTTATGAAGATGAACTTAAGTATAAAAAAGACTTAATCGAAAAATTATTTAAAGAGCATGGCATGGAGAGAGAACTTGAAATAATACCTTCGCCAGTCCACAAGTTTTACAGAAATAAAATGGAGTACACCTTTGGCGACGAGTATAAGGATGGACCCCTTGCCCTTGGACTTCATGTAAAAAATAGATTTCACGAGATAGTAAACACCACTGATTGCAATATTGTAGATGGTGACTTCAATAAAATAAGAAGCCAGGTCCGAAACTATTTCGAAAAAATAGGAGAAGCTCACTACAACAGAATGAGGCACGAGGGATTTTTGCGTCATCTTTTAATAAGAAAGGCGACTAGAACTTCTGAGATAATGATTTTACTTGCCACATCAACACAAAGTGAGCTTGATAGAGATGCCTTTGTAAAATTTCTTTTGAACTTAGACCTTGAAGGCGAAATCGTCAGTATTTTTCATGTAAAAAATGACGCCCTATCTGATGCAATTGTCCCAGAAGAAATAGATTTAATTTATGGCAAGGACCACATAGAAGAAGAAGTCCTTGGACTAAAATTTAAAATAAGTCCCTTCTCATTTTTTCAAACCAACACAAGATCAGCTGAAGTCCTCTACAAAATGGCGAGAGAAAAAATTGACGCAAGAGATAAACTAGTCTTTGACCTCTATTCAGGAACGGGAACCATAAGTCAGGTCTTGGCAGCATCAGCCAAGAAGGTCATTGGAGTAGAAATAGTAGAAGAAGCAGTGGAGGCAGCGAGAGAAAATGCTAAACTTAATGGGATCGACAATGTTGAGTTCATAGCATCAGATGTCTTAAAAGTATTAGATGACCTTGACAAGAACCCAGACCTAATAGTCCTAGACCCACCGAGAGAGGGAATAAACCCAAAGGCAATCGAAAAAATAATAGACTTCGATCCAGAAAAATTTCTCTATATATCTTGCAACCCCGTAACCCTTGTCCGCGACCTTGGCGTATTTAGTGATAGAGGATATAACATAGAAGAAATAGAAATAGTCGACCAATTCCCAAGGACTTCTCATGTGGAGTGCATAGCGTTGATACAAAGAGTGAAATCGTGAAAATCCTGCATTTTAAGCAGTTTTACAAGCATTATGTCTTTAATGAAGATGGCGATGGAGGAAGAAAAAAAGTCCTAAAAAATTATATTGATGTTTATGTTTGCATTGATATGGTGTGTGGAGATACAAAGGGTGAATTGGGAAGTGAGGAATAAGAAATGATGAGATGGATAATAAAAATAATCTTGTTTCCAATCAGCTTGCTGCTGAGTATCCTTACTGCCTTTTTGACATTTATACTTGGCATAGGAACAACTATTCTGTATTTCTTAATGCTTATGTGTATAGTTGCTGCAATAGGCTCGTTTATGCAGAAAGATGTATCACTTGGTATTGAAGCATTGATTATTGGATTCTTAGTTAGT